>JANNPM010000288.1:0-5137 GCA_031400145.1 Chryseolinea sp.
GGCTACATAAAGGATCTGACCGTCCTCCTGAACTGCTTCAGCCGTGTAGGAGAAGTCCGGATCATTAAATACAATTGGTTTGTGAGTAGTCCATTTGCCCCCTACCTGCGATGTAAAATAAAGCTGCAGGGATCGCTTGCTTTTGGTTATTGCCGTAGATTCTCCCGTGGCAATAAAAGCAAGGCTTTGCTGCCCGCCGTAAAATGAAACGGAGCCCTGTTGATACCGCGGTGACAATCCTGTACCAAAGGGTACCGGGAGCTTGTAAGAAAATCTCACGTCAGCCGTTGTCGAATCAATTACCGTAGCTACATAATATAGGTTGTAAAAGGGCTGACTATTTGCATCTCGCTTGTCGATCAGCCTTTGTCGCCTTCGATTTGAAAGGAATACAAAACCTTCGCGATAGGCAACAGCACAAATATCGGATGCCGCCGAGTTAACATTCAGGCGATGAATGTCATAGTGCACTGAATCTTCAAAGAGGTAAGTCCTGTTCTTTAGCTGCCATATCTTTTTCATGACCATGCCGTCACCATTATGCGACGCCTGGTATTGGCCATAAAATTTTATGGCTTCGTCATACTTTCCAACGGATGAGAGTGATTCGGCGTACAGCAAGACATCCTTGTCAGGCAAACTGCCATCCGCCGCCAGCGCCCTGTGGAACCAACGGACTGCCTCGGAAGGCTGGTGCAAATTAAAGTATGACCGGGCTATCTGTAATAAGTATTTGTCCGTGTTTGATTTGGCCGTCATCGATTCGTACAGGTATAAAGCCTGCTTGTATTTTTTCGCGGCATAATATTCATTTGCCTTCTTCTCGTCAGGCTTTAGAAAAGTAAAAATCGTCTCCTGCGATTGCGTATATCCATACCGTAACGAAACGCCCGATATCAGCACCAGTATTGATATCCACCGAATAAGAAGAGGCTTACCTGCATTCATCTGGGTGAAGCAATATTGTCGAGAGAATACTTGAAGAGGTAGCTGATCATCAACTCATGCGAGCCGCGGCTAAGGCTGCTTACCTCGCCGGTGACGAAATCATAAGAATAACCGAACTGCAATTGAGGAGTTAGCTGTGCCTTCAATAAAAAATCTACTGATTCAGACTTCCGGAATGAAACGCCGAGCGTCAGTGCCTGCTTGATTACAAGGCAGGCATTAAGATCATATGAAAGCGGAAGGCCAGGCTTATACTTCACAAGTACGCCCGGCTCCAGTTGAAGGTTATCATTAAGCGTAATTGTATACTTGGAAAAAAGAAAATACTGTGCCTTTTGCCATGTGATTGATGCAGTGTCGTTGACCGTGAAGCGCTGAGGTATCAGGTCCGGAAGGGAGAATCCAATGTGGAACTTAGGGCTGCGGTAATAAAATCCCAACCCAAGATTAAAGTATGTTTGAGAAATGCTCGCGTTGGCAAGCTGAGGATCCACTGTTGTACTTGTGGAATTGAGCGACCCGTAGTTGGAGTCAAGAATGTTTAACCCGCCTTGAAGTCCGAAAGATAGAACGCCCTTTTGAGAAACACTCAAGTGATATGCGGCGCTGCCTGTCACTTTCTGATTCCTGTGCACGCCGATTTTTTCGTTCAGGAGCGATAGCCCGATGCCGAGTTTGCTTTTGCTAAAAAGCGTGTGTGCCGTCAGCGTTTGAGTTACGGGCGCCCCGTCAACCGACAGCCATTGGCTCCGGTTTAGAAAGGTCAGATTCAGCGCGTCATCCATGCCCGTATAAGCAGGATTAATTGCCAACCCATTGAACATGTATTGCGTGAATTGAGCATTTTGTTGTGCCCAGCCCGTTGCACATGATAAGGATAACAGGATGATGATCAATGGCACCTTTCCCCGATTAGGTATCATTGTAATGCCGGCGCTCACCTGATCACTTCAATAAAACCCTTCTTTTCAATAACGGATGGTCCGGAATGAATCGATATACTATAGAAATACGTGCCTGTCGGAACAATATTTCCTCGGCTATTCTCACCTTTCCACACATTCCGGGTGTTATCATATCGCGTGGCCGTATAAACTACGCTTCCCCACCTGTCGACGATTACGACCTTATTGTTTTCATATTTTTCTATGTTACCGATTACCCATTCATCGTTTGCCTGGTTGCCATCTGGCGTCAGAAGCTGGCTGATTTCCAAATTGGTAACTTCCCACAGGATGTTTATTTTGAAGCTGCAGGTAGCGGTATTTCCTGAGATGTCGGTAGCCGTGTAGGTTACAACCGTGGTGCCCACAGGAAAGCTATCACCCGGATTATGTGAGGAAGTCGTTGATACTATTCCGCAGTCGTCGGACACAACAGGAGCCCGCCAATCAACTGCTATACTTCCTGGCAATGCCGTCACTGATAACGTTGTATCTTCAGGACATGAAGATATAACTGGTGCAACCTGATCTTTCACCACTACATCGAATTTACAGAATGACTCATTGCCCGCGCCATCAACCGCCGTGTAGGTGACCTCCGTACTGCCAACCGGAAAATCGGCCCCAGGATTATGAGACGAAGATACTATGACAGGACCGCACGCATCAGTAAACACCGGTGGCTCCCAGGTAGCTTTTGCCTTACAATTGCCCGTAACATTCAGATTAATCAGTTCGGGACATTTCACGATGGTCGGGCCAGTCACATCTTTAACAGTGACGGTGAAGGTAGAAGTGGCTGTATTACCTGCTAAGTCCCTCGCAGTATAGGTAACATTTGTGGATCCCACTGGAAAGCTGCTGCCGGGATTATAGTTTGGTGTTAAAGTAATTTGAGAACAATCTGAAAATTCTGGAGGAGTCCAAGTTGCGATGGCTTTGCATTGCGCGTCGGCGTTAATGACGATGGGCGCTGTCGACTTTATCACTTCGGGTTTACCTGTGTCTACGACGGTGACATTGAACCGGCAGGTACTTGTCTTATTGTTGCTGTTTGTTGCGGTATATACAACTTCAGTTGTACCCAAAAGAAATGTTTCGCCTGACACCCGGGTAGAAGTCAGGATCGCATCGCACTGGTCCACCGTTGGCGCTGTCCACGTGACAACAGCATTACACGCAGCTGTCGCGGCCACCTGAATATTGATAGGGCATCCCAGGATTTCCGGGTCGTCGTCCGAGCCATCATCGGAGGTGCAGCACAATGGTCCTCCATTCTTACTCGTAGCGCTGACCATTGTAAGATTGCCATAGAATATGGCGGGATCAAACTCCATTCCGCAATTGATAACCAGCTCCTGCGCAGAAAAAGCGAAACTATATAGGTCAATTCTGTTGCCGTCAAATTTTCCATTGGATTGTCCCTCCACCGTAAAGGTTGCGCCGGATACGACTGGCTCTCCAAAAATTTCCACCCCGTCGTCGATTACCCAGATGTAGGTCGAGGGACCGTGATTTTTGAACGTGATTGAGCTGATGCCGCCACTGCAGGGGCTACACGAATCAGCGGAAGGACAGCCACATGCCGTTTGGGCATTCGAATGGTGAGCACCGTATAACAGCCATAAGCCGATGATGAACGCGTTGAGGGGAGTGAGGTGGAGCCAGCGCATAATTTTCAGAAAATTGGGCCAGAAAAAGTCTCTCGAATATAGTATTGTTATTACTACTAAACCAACGGTTTAGCGACGTTTTGTCGAAGTTTTACGTTAACTTAAATTGAAAAGTAAGAATTCTTTCCCCACCGCGAGGGAGCCTACCTGGGCCTTGTATTTTGGCCCGGACTTAGGAGGTCAGACCGCAAAATGGGGAGTGGCCAGATTGTCTAACAGAAAGCAACATATGGAAAGTTGCCCTGTTATTTTTGGTTCCTTTTACATAGACCTTACGCCTGTAACTACTAACCACCTTTCGACCTGATTTATCCCGGTTGGATAATTACGTATGAAACGCTCACAAATCGGGCTTTAATGTTTTGACTGATCCGCTCAATGGCCGATGTGATTTTAGCAGTGTCAAGATCTTGTTTAAATTCAACCGTGAGCATTAAAACAACGTCTTCTGGCGAATGATGATCTGAAAGAACACTTTTTACCTTCAACACCGACTCATCCATTTCAACCAATACCTTGATTTTGTCTTGCGTTTCAAGGGAAATTCCCTCTCCCATCAGTAAGCTACGACTCTCCCTACCGAGGAAAATCGAAACGCCGACAAGCAATGCACCCACAAGTATCGAAGCAACCCCATCAAGGTAGGGAAGGTCAAATGCCTGATTAAATAACATTAGTATGAGAACGATCAACAAACCCGCGACTGCCGCGCCATCTTCGAATAAAACCAGGAAGCTTGTTGGGTCTTTACTTTTTAATATAGCGCTCCACCAATGCAATTCTCCCCGCGAGACATTAAATTCCTTGATCGCGATATAGAATGATATGATTTCGAAAACCAATGAAAGCCCCAATACGATGTAATTCACCTTCGGATTATCGAGACTTTCGGGATGCAGGAGAAATTCAATACCGTGGTATATCGACAGGCCTCCTCCCAGTCCAAAAATCAGAATGGACACCATAAAGGCCCAGAAATATAGTTCCTTTCCATACCCAAAAGGACGGCGCTCATCCGCTGGTTTCCTGCTTCGTTTTAAGCCATACAACAGAAGGACCTGATTGATCGTGTCGACGACGGAGTGAATACCTTCTGAAATCATCGACGAGCTGTTTGTAACGGCTCCCGCGATAAACTTCGTGATAGCGATGAGAAAATTCGCGATCAACGCACTGTAAATGGACTTGAGATGTTTCGACATTCGGCATGTTAGAATCACCGTGCATGCAAATTACAGGCACGATTACAATGATTCCAAAAACTTCTTTATTGCAACAAATCTAACACGCGCTTTCTATAACTGTAGAAGTATATTCCGCGTCCGGGAAATATTCCCTTCAACGCTTTCATCTCCGAGCGGTTCATCAGGTAGCATTCGGCTATCGCACACTTTCCACTATAATCCCTTAAGAAGTATATTCCGGTATTCGACCGTCATGGGTGGTCCTACGTGGACCTGAACGCCCAGAAGCCCTGTCATCTTCCGGTTAACAGTGTCTGCGTCGGTTACGTCGCTCATCAACACTCCATTGATATAGTGCTGCAGCCTGTTGCCTTTTGCAATAATGTGG
>JANNPM010000304.1:0-13396 GCA_031400145.1 Chryseolinea sp.
CGGTCTATATCAGGGCTGGGGTACCCGTGTCACCAGCCACAAAATTTGGCAATGTTGTGCTTGCGGATGAGGGCGGTAACGTGCTGATAAATAAAACCACTCAGATCAACGACACATATAAGCTTGATGTCAACGGTAAGATCCGAAGTAATGAAATTGTCGTCAACACTACCGGTGCGGACTTCGTGTTCGCTAAAGAGTATAAGCTTTTGCCATTGGCGGAAGTTGAGCAATACATTGAGAAAAACGGTCGTCTTCCGGAGGTGGAATCAGCGACTGAAATGCAGCAAAATGGCTTAGAAGTTGGAAAGATGGAGACTAAATTATTGCAGAAGGTGGAGGAACTAACGCTCTACATGATCGACCTGAAAAAGGAAGTCGAGTTGCTAAAGAATAACAACGAAACATTGAAAAGGAAGTTATCGGACTTGAACGGAAAGTAACAGTATCAATTCTTATGTCCATTCATCGGCCGATCAATATTTCTCACCTGGTATAATGACTTATATAACTAGCCTTAACGGGAACTCTTGACAGGAGGATAGCGGCTGTTGATGCGCTCAATAAAAAAATAACACAGATGAAACCAATGAAGAACATTTGCCTCTGCATTTTACTGATAATTGTTTGGAAAGAAACTTTCAGTCAGATTTCACCAACGGCACCCATGAGCGGATCCAAGCCAGAGGGATTTGCTTCGGGGAAAGAACTATTTGGCAGTGTAGAAAACACTGTGAATCTATTTACAGGTGATGCTCAGTTTCCCATTAATCTCGCATCACTCCCTGGCCGAGGAGGTCTGGACGTTAATGTCTCAATGAACTACAGCTCGAACGTTCGACTGCAGGCAACAACATGGAATGCCGAGTCGCCAACGGGAATCGTTGGCCTCGGCTGGGCTTTGGACTATCCAAAGATCGTTGTTGATAACAAATCGTCAGGGGCAAAGGATGATGATACCTATTACTTATCCATGGCCGGAGCCATGAACGAGTTGCGGTACACTGGACAATCTTCCGGAGTAAAGCAATACCAAAGCAAGAGCTATCTATTCTGGAGCATTAAGTATACGGTGAGTGGAGAAAAATGGGAGATTATCGATGAGAACGGTACCAAGTACACCTATGGCGATAGCGGAAGTGGCAGATTTAGTGTGCAATATATTGTACACTGGAATAACTGGATTGGTAACGGCGCTTCGACATCCTCTCAGAAGCAGCAGGTGTTTATATGGAATCTTTCCCAGGTGACCAATCTATGGGGTGAGAGTGTCGTGTACACATATTCAAATGTGGAACAAAACGTTGGGGTTGCAGCCGGAAAGCTGCAAACGGAAGCTTCCTATTTAAGCAGAATTGATGGCCTCGATGGAAGATATATAGAGTTTGCTTATTCGTTGAAAAATTCTTCTGAGTATTATGAACCCCATACTGAGAATGGAGAAAATTCTATAGATGCCTATCAAGAAAGGTATGAAACTAAGTATCTGGACTATTTGAATGTTATGGATGCGGCGGCTGGGTTACTTTACAAGGCAGATCTGTCATACTCCACAATTGGGTCGGGTACACTCACAAAACGTATTTTAACGGAAGTTCGAAATTACAATCCGCAGAATAACTCGCTACCTGGATATAAGTTTGAATATCTGAATTTTAACGAAGCAAATACGAACTATGGTGCACTGAAAAGCGTGACCATGCCTACAGGAGGTAAGATTATTTTCAAATATGGCCAGCAAACGAACGCTAAATCAAAAAGAGACTACCATATCCAGAGCATTTCCGGATATGCAATGCCAAAAGTTTGGATCGGCCCGGACTACGTGGTAGTAACCCGGCGCGCTACTGACTCAGGCGGCCCGCTGAGCACCGGCGCAAAGGATGTGAAACTTCAGGTATTCCAATGGGACGGCGAATGGAAGGAGTGGGATAGAACCGAGAGTCTGTTAGCTGTTAAGATGGTCGATCAGGATGGTAATACATCTTCATCGCTAACGGACAATTCTTATGACTATCAAAATTTTTATGTAACCATCCAGAAAGATTTTTTTGCCGTGATGAATCGGCCGGACGGTTCAGCAAATTATACGATTAATATTTTTAGAAAAGACATTACGACGAGAAACGGATGGACAAAGAAGAATTATACCTATAGCAGTTCGTTACTTTCTACCGATGGATATAGAGAGAGTCTGATTTCCGGGGAACGTTTTGTGGTTTTTTGTGGCAATAAAGGTAATCTTCACACCGTCACATGGAACGGTACTGACTGGGCTGTAACTTCTACCAGCCGCGCGGCGGCAACATATAGCGGTCTTGCCGCCGGAGGCAACTATTTTATTTCACAAGCTTTTAGCGGTGGTGATGGCGTCAAGTTTTATTTTCTGCAGGAGGATGGAACATGGCTTGCAAAAGCAGCTTCGACATTTGATGCCTCATCTTCTGCCAGGTCGTATTGGTACGCAGGACCTGCGTATGCTATTGTTATGGCGCAGAATAACCCGGAGTATGCATATCATTGGGATGAATCATATACAGTCACCCGAAAGAGTTTGGGATTGACGCTGGATGATAACAGTTATGTGGATTTTGCAAATGCGGGTTTGATTGGTTTTGTACACCCTTCGGGAACATATAATTATGCTATCAGGTATGATGGTTCATCCTGGCATAGTTCGGCCAATATGGATTACTATGGTTCGAATCCGCAAGCGCGCAATATGTTTTCATATGGCGACGACTTCATCGTGAGACCGAAGGATGCGACAACAGTAGGGTTGAAGAAATTTAATGCCAATTCTAACACCTGGACCGATGCGATTTATCCGACTACCAACAGTCAGCTTTTGTTCGCTGGTTATAATTACTTTATACCGGTAGATCCTGCCGACGCGACGAAGGCTAATCTGTATTATAAGAACACATCAGGTGCCTTTGTGAAGGATCCTACGTCGTTTAGCGGATTGCGTCTTACACCTTCAACTCAAGGTGCGCCACAGTTTCAAGAAGCGCGTTTCGGCTGGCAGGGCGGTACAGACTTCGTACTAAAGTCCATTAATGCCCAGCAGAGTTATTTATGTGGTCTTCAGGGTATCTTGTTTCGAAATGGGCTGATTGACCCCAGCAAAATTGATTTCACAACGCTTGGCGATTTTAACAGTCTTTGCCCGGTCATGAATGACCTGGGCTATGTCGATCCGGTGCGCACAATGGTTTCAGGGAACACACTTGCGATTTATCTCGCTGAGCCCTCTCAACAAGATGCTACAAGCCTTCGATTATTCAAACAGATAGATGGAGAAGCTACGGGAGGATTGATTGATTTTCCCGTACGTTCCGTCATTACAAATAGCGGAGATACCGAAAGCATTACGGCACTTTCCTATGACCCGGCCACTGCAACCACGGATGCAACGGGAGAAGTAACCCAGTACCACAAGGTTACTGTAAAAGGCGGCAATGGCGTTCAAGGGGTTGATGGAACTACTGAATACTATTTCCTCAACGGTTTGGCCAGCAATGAGGTCTTACAGCCATTTCCTTCCGACGGTTCTTCCTCCAGCTATAATAGTAAGTTGTTCAGCAGCTTGCCGTATAAAACCCTTGTGAAAAACGCGTCCTATGTTACTGTCGGTGAAACTACGATGTCGTGGCAGCTATTTACGCAGGCAACACAGTCAATTACTTCCACCCAATGGAATTATATCCGGCAATTTTCTGTGAAGCAGGTACAGGATCAAGTTTCGAACGTTACCGTGTTCGACTACAATCTTTTAAACGGAATGGCGAAGTCGAAAACATCGTATACGCTAAATGGTACCAGTCAACTCAATCCGCAAACAGATGAATTTATGTATTGGTTTGAGGCGTATGACCAGAACAGGACTCGTAATATTTTAACGGGAGTCGTTCAATCTAAATCTAAATTAAATGGTGTTGTTCTAAAAGCCTCGGCCACGCGATACCAGGCTTGGGGAGGCAGCAACGTTCCGGCACCTTACCAGACTTACTCCTGGAAAAACTATAGTGCCTCGGACTTCACTGCCTGGTCGAATACCGCCACAGTTCCGGATCAATGGAGATTACAGTCGACAGTGGTTGCTATTGATGCGACACGCGGCTTAGTAACGCAGGTGAAGGGTGCAGACGATTCGAACAGCAGTTTTATATTTTCGGGTAAAGGCCAATTATTAGCCGAAATTCAGAACGCGGCTGTTGCCGATGTATTCTATGAAGGATTCGAAAGCGCAACGTCAAATACAAGTTCCGATGCTAAGGCAGGGGCGAAGAGCAGCACGACTTCAATGACAGTAAGCCCACCACCGGGGGGTAACGGGTGGCTCACCTATTGGTTCAAACCGACGGGTGGATCCTGGCAACTTGCGGAACAAGGAATCACTGGTACCACTAGTATTGGTGGATCCGGAGCGTTGATCGATGAGGTTCGCGTAATTCCTAAAACCGCTATGATGACGTCCTTTTCATACGATAGTTTCGGTAATGTGATTTCTACAAATGATGTAAACAATATCGTATTGAAAAGAGAGTATGACGAATTCCAACGGCCGAAAGCTTCCTATGACGCCAATGGAAACGTGACAACAACGTACAATTATACTGTTAGCCAGCAATAATAGTAACTACTTACGATCACGAAAAACGCATGAAAAATTTATATATCCTTGGCCTTATAATTTGTTCCGGCTTTAACCTGAACGCGCAGGTTGCAAATTGGATTACATATCCCAATGGTGGTGAAAAGATTGGACTAGGGACACAGATTTATGTGAACCTCGACATGTCAGTTCGTAGCTATACGACAGTAAAAGTAGAACTTTACAAGGGGACATCGGTAGTATACGGTCCGGTAACGCTTACTTATACAAATTTAGAAATACCAACGTCCTCTCTAACGCCCGGAACTGATTACAAAATAAAGATTACTAATCCAGCCAATGCCAGTGAGTACGGAATAAGCAATAATACATTTGAGATCGGCTATTTTACGAGCTTAAATTATGTGACTACCAATAACGTGCGAATCAAGGATGTGACGTCCCCAACATCGGTTGATGCACTATCAGTAGATCAGAAGTCCGCGATAACAGAATACAGTGATAAACTGGGTAGAAACATTCAGAGTGTCTCCTGGATGGCCTCGCCGTCAAAGAAAGATGTGATTTCGGCAACTTCGTACGACAAGCTTGGCAGAAGCCCGGTGGTTTACGCACCCGTAGTCTTGGATCAAACAACCGGCGGATTTAAGCCTGGATTATTAGCGTCGCCAACGTACGCCGCCAGTGCTCACTATGCGTTTTATAACGCATCAGGGACATTGAACACCAACATAGCTTTTGATGCAAGTCCCTATTCAAAGGTCCTTTTTGATAACTCGCCCTTGAGTCGGGTCGCCGAGCAGGGTTCTATCGGATATACCTGGCAGCCTGACCTGCCAACTGTGGCAAGTGACCGGAAAACTCAGAAATTCGCCTATCGATCAAATGCTTCCAATGAAGTTGTTGCCTTTAAAGCCGTTCAACAAAGTTATACAGCAATCTCCGTCACTGGCGTTGAATTTCATCCTGCGAATACGCTAAGTGTAACTACCATCACGGATGACACAAATCCCGACCATCTTAAATCCGAAGTTTTTAGTGACCAGCTAGGAAGGAAAATACTCGAACGTGCTCAATTAACTTCTTCCGTTTGGGTCAGTACATATTATGTGTACGACGAAAGCGGAAGGCTTGTTACAATAATTCCTCCGGAAGCATTTTCAAAAATGACCATTGGAACTGGAGAGGCCCCAACTGGATATCAACTATTAACCCAAAACACAACCATTACACCTGGTACAAATAATAAGTACTGCTATAAAAATAACGTTACAGTTACTATGGCGCCAACCGCAACCTGGCCCTCCAACACCGAAATAATCAAATTTCCGGATGCCGCCATGAATATTGTCACACCTTTAGCGCAGTATGGATTCTTTTATACTTATGATTTGGAGGGTAGAGTGGTCGCGAAAAAATCCCCCGGAAGTGATTGGGAGTATTTTGTATATGACAAATTAGGCAGACTTATCTTAAAACAGAATGCTAACCAAAGAACATCCAATCAATGGCTGTTTACAAAGTTTGATTACACAGGACGGATGATACTTTCCGGGCTTGTAACTATAACCGATCCCGTTGAAACAATTCAGACCAATGCCCAAAATTCATCTGTGCTATTTGAGACACCGGGATCAATTGTTCATGGATATACAAATAATGCATTCCCAAATGTCTCGGACCCAAATCAATACCTGAGGGTCAACTATTATGATGACTACAGTTTTAAAAGCGCCATTGGCAATTCGACCTACGACTACAACGGCGCTCACGTAAGTGGGTTACCAGTTGCTGAATTCTTGCGCTGCAGGGGTCTGCTTACTGGTAGTAAGCGGAAAGCTCTGGAACAAAATAATTGGGTTTGGGACGTAGCATACTATGACGATAATCTAAGGATGATCCAAACAATCAGTGGGAACTTTATGACCGGTACCGATCGATCAAGTACGGTATACGATTTCTCTGGGCTGGTCCTTTCCGAAGGAACATCCCACACGACATCCAGCGCGAATATCAATACCGTCATAACTTATCAATATGATCACGCTGGAAGGTTAAAGAGAGTATATAATCAAATTAATCAGCAAGCACCCATATTGCAGGCAGAGTACGTCTATAACCAACTCGGCCAAATTATTGATAAAAAACTACACAGTATTGACGCAGGCGCCCACTGGATGCAGTCGGTTGATCTGTCGTACAATATAAAAGGCTCAGTGACCAGTGTAAATAATGTCGCAACATCTTCCCCAGACAACGACTATTACTCCATGGCCACCTATTTTGATGGACAAGCACCCTACAGCGGTGGAAACACTCCGAGATTTGATGGCTTAATTTCAGCTACAGCCTGGAGAAGCGATCAGACAAACAAATATAACTTATACAATTATACTTATGACGGCCTTGGAAGATTGACGAATAGTCAATACAGAAAAAATGCTGTGTCCAGCTGGGCGAAAGAAAACAAGTTCAATGAAGGTCCAATATCTTATGATTACAATGGCAATATTAAATCCCTTACCCGCAATAATGGCGGCCCTATAGATCAGTTATCCTACGACTACGGTAGTGGAGGGAATCAGTTACGAAATGTGAGCGACACACAAGGAACAACTGGATTCAAGGACGGCGCAAACGATCCGAATGAATATCAATACGATGCCGTTGGCAATCTCATAGTTGATCAAAATAAAGGAATTACTCAGATAACCTATAACGTTCTGAATCTTCCCAAGCGTGTCACTTTTTCAGATAACTCTTATGTAGCATACGAATACGATGCCTCAGGACAAAAATTGGCGCAGATACTGGTTAACGACGTAGGTCAATCTACGAGAACGGATTACGTAGGAGCATATGTATATACCAATAGCGTGTTTAGTTACGCGTCCACATCATTTGGCCGGATTACTCCCCCTTCCTTCTACAATATGGTTCTGAATCGCGAGGGAAACCTTACGGGGAATGTCGAAGTGTGTGCAAAAGTTTCCGGAGCTTGTTATATCAATATTACCAATCTCACCAGAGAGACGATTAATGGTGGAAATTATCTTAAACTTACAAAGGCTACATGGGGTACATCGTATTCTTACTACGGTATCACCAATATCGAACAGAATCACAGTTTCTATGTGAAAGAGGGTCAGACTTACAAGTATCAGGTAAAAGGTTACAGTGCGTCCTCCAATGTTCCCTATTTGTTGGTAACAGGATCAAACGGCAGCATCATCGCTTTCAATACGGTTAGCCTTCCTGTGGGCCAGGCGAATGACGGCTGGGTTACACAAGAATTTACGATACCAGCCGGTGTTACAACTATTTATCTTGGTGTCGCCTGGAGCACCGCGACAACTGATGCGGATGCATTTTACATAGACAAGTTTTCACTCTATCAAACCGACTACCAATATCTGTATGATTTAATTGATCAAGTGGGTTCTACCCGTGTTGTCTTAAATGCTGATCCTCAGCAATTGCAGTTTGTAAATACGTTCGAGACCGAGAATGCGGATGAGGAAGATCCCAAGTTTCTGAATGTTGACAGATCAAAAGTGGTAACGCATGTGCTGGCTAATTCAACGCCATATGGCGGCTCGAAGGTTATCAGGATGGACAATGCATACCGAATCGGTCCTTCGAGAAGCATTAAGGTATTCCCCGGTGACTATGTTCAGGCAAAAGTCACTGCATACTACGAGACTACGAGTGGCTATAATGAAGCGCTGACAAGCGCCGTGACGACAGCGCTGATAAATGTTATGTCTGGAGGCTCACAAGGAATAATCGATGGAATCAATACGGCATATGCTAATTCCAATGGTAGCAATTCGGCATTGACATTGTCACCAAATTTAGGATCAGCGCAGCCCTCGGCATTTCTTAATTATATTTTATTTGATGAAGACTTTCAAGTCCTGGAAGCTAAATCAGTGCCGGTTGGAAGTACGGCGAATAGCAAACAGACGATCTCCACGCCACAACTTTTGATCCAAGAACTTGGAATTCTGTTCATTTATTTGAGCTACGACAACGAAAACACTATTCCGGTATACTTTGATGATTTTACTATCAATCATTCGGAAAGTAACCTGGTTCAAGTCAATAATTACTATCCGTATGGAATGATCTCGACGAGTTGGGTTCGAGACCAGCACCTGGACAGTAATGCCAAATATCAGGGCAAAGAGTATGATAATAAGACGGGATGGTATGATTTTCATGCTCGACAATACGATGCTGCTCTTGGGAAATGGTTTAATGTTGATCCAAAAAATCAGTTTGCCTCAGCTTATGTGGGAATGGGCAACAATCCGGTTGTCTATGTTGACCCGGACGGACAGTGGGTGCATATAGCTATTGGAGCTGCCGCTGGGGCGATATTTAATGTCGCATCCAATTGGAAGAACATTAAGAACCCAGGAGACTTTGGCAAGTATTTCGGGATTGGCGCAGTCGCCGGAGCTGCTGGAGCTGCAACAGGACAGTATGCACTAGCGGGCGCAATTATCGGAGGTGGTAACACATGGGTGCAAGGTGGAGATGCGACCCAAATAATGATGGGTACTAGCATAGGTGCAATATCTGGTGCAATTGGAGGCGTTGCAGGCGGCGCTGTGGGACAAAATTTAGGTGGCTTTGCCCAAGGGTTTGTACAGGGAGCAGTTGGGGGAGGAACGGGCGGTTTTGTCGGTGGTTTTTTAATGAGCGCATACGATACGGGTGATCTAGGTCAAGCCTTTCGAGCTGGTGTTAAAGGCGGTGTCATAGGTGGGCTGACTGGCGGAATTGCGGGAGGTATTCTAAATGGGTTAGGAGCCGCTTTTCCCACGAAGAAATCTGGGCAAGATCCTCATAACTTTTGGAGTGGAAATAAAATTGCTGCAGGTAGAGGGAGGTTTGCGCTTAATAATTCAGCAAGATATTCTATTACATTTGGTAAACCTGTATTGACCCCTACTCAGCCTGCCGATGGATGGGATTTTACCTATAACAAGACTTTGTATCGAGGAACAACCGGGTCTGAAAAAGGTTCTGGACCCCTTTTTCTTACTGACGACGCACTATATGCGGCAGGATATGTAAGAAATGGAGGGCAAGTTGTTAAAGTCGAAATACCAATTCAAACGTTTCAGGAACTGCAGAGCCAAGGGCTGATTCAACCTTATAGAGGAATAAACAATTCCAATGGGATGATGGGTAACGAATTTGTAATTTATAATTTACAACTCAAACAGACTATTGTTGAATTGTTCAAAGTGCACAATTGAAAAATCAATAAAGTATTTTATGAAGTATTGTTGCCAAATATTTGAAGAATCACTTAAAAGACAAAAAGAAAGTTATCCGAACATACGGGTAGTCAAATTTGTTTCCGAATTTTTAGTGGATCACAAGGGTGTTTTTAAACTTGGAAACGATGCTTTTTTTAAGCACGACAATATTAAAAAGGGACCTTATCGGTTTTATATTACGACTGGGTATTCTAATTTCAATATGGAAATTCCGTCTTTCAATATTAATTTCTGCCCTTTTTGTGGAACAAATTTATATGATTTCTATAAAGGAGATGAGTATGCAAATGAAATTGAAGGTGTAAGTTTTAATTTAGTAAGTAGATAAGAAATTTGGTAATCGTAACGCGCACTGAAGACTAAGTTAGGTGATTGGGACCTAGTATTGTTTGTCCAGCCAAGAATGGTAAATGCAACATCATTATCCTATATTTAAATAGGCAATTCAATGAGCGCTATCTGAATAAACTTATTTTTTTCCTGTACTCACTGGCTTATTGGAAGTATCTGCAATGTATGTTATAAACTGTACTTGATTCGATTGGACGAGTAGGGTATGCTCTTCGAGAGGAAATAAAAATAGCTGCTACCTCATTTAAGAGTCTTTTAAAAAAAGCTATTTCATCTTAAATGATGCGGAAAAAGAATTATTTGAGAGAGATAAGGATACCCTTTCATCCAAAGGCATCAATCTTATGCTTTGAAATTTTTTCCTTGGTATAAATTAAACAGCACAACAATACGATTATGAAAAGTTTTTGGTTAGCAGCAAAATCTGTAAATATTAACTGTGTCCTGTTCAGTTTTCTATGGTTCAGTTCTCCATCGTTGTGTTCAGGACAAAAGTCGATGGATAGTTTGAGAGTAAAAACTGATTCAACTCTTTCCCTTCAATTAGTGCATTTTAGTGATTCAGTTGAAAAGTCGCTAAGTCAATTTCAAATCATTGGGTGGAGACTCCCCGTTGACTCATCCACGAGGAAGGTTGGCTTTCAAGGTGTTGATTCGAAAATGTTAAGTAAAACCAGAAACTTTTCGGATAGTATAAAGAATAAATACAGTCACAATGACAATAGAATGCTTGACAGCATTTCCAATAAACTAAATAAACGACTGGATTTTCCCGGTGTGGCGCCAAATTTTTCCACGCAGTTTGGATTAACAAACCCAAATATTCCTAGCGTAGCGACAGGCCTGAGCGATATTCCAGAAGTAGATCTTAACCAATTCTCTAAGGTTTCTGATGGTCTGGCGGGTATAGATAAGTCGACAATTTTAGAGAAGGCCGGTTCAATTACCAAAGTGGAGACACCAGAAGAAATTAAAGAAGTTAATGATTTGACGAATGACATGAATAAGTACTCGGAGAGCCTTGAAAAGGGAATAGGTACTGACACAGACATTAATTCCTTATCCAAAAAAGGTGAAGAAAAAATAATGTCGCTCGAACAGACCAAGGGTATCAAAGCGGAAATTGCCAAAGCCGATGAGCTTAAGAAATTAAATGACATAGAGGCGTCGAAAGTACAGCTGCAGACCAAAGCAAGGGATATGGCCGTCAATCATTTTGCAGGGCACGAAAACGAACTGAAGGCTGCTATTGAAAAGTTATCAGAGGCTAAAAGCAAAGTCAAAGACCCGGATCAGATTGTGGATCTGATGAAAAAGCGACCTCGCGTTTCTGAAAGTAAGACTTATGTTGAGCGAATAACTCCAGGACTGTCGTTGCAGTTTCAAGGTTCATCCAATTTTTGGCTAGATATGAATCCATATCTGCTCTACCAGCTTACCAGCAGATTCACAATCGGAGCCGGCTGGAACGATCGCTTCTCGTATAGCTTCAAAAAAGAGTCGTTCAATAAGCTTGAAAGAATTTACGGGTACCGGGGTATGGTTCATTTCAGAATGAAAGAATACTTCTGGCTTGTGGCAGAAGCTGAACGCATGTATGTGATTTCTTCTCAAAATAAGAACATCGCAGGAAGAACATGGGTTGTAACATATTTTGGTGGAGTTAAAACGGATATAAGAATTAATGAACATCTAAAAACGAGCATTCAACTACTCTACAATGTATTGGACACAAATCGCGAAAGCCCTTATCTTGGTAAAGTAAACTCAAGAATAGGTCTGGAGTACCGATTTTTATCGAAAAGGATTAAACATGAACAGCATAATTATAATTAACCCTGGTATTACCGGCAGCAAATCCATCGGACCAGCAAAAATGCTGACAGTAAAGGCTGGAGATAGAGTGAATATGGAGGTGTTTTCAGGTGCACTACGTCTGTGTCGAGCAGCTCTGTAATCTCGAACTTAGTTGCCGCCGTGACCAGTGCTTATGGTATTGTAAACTCTGGCGAAACGCGAACCGCATACCAGGCATTGAATAACAATTTACCCTCGCTCTCAGGTCAGGTGATTCGAAATACAAATGCGCCTAAAGCTTATTTATTTTATGTGCTCTTCGACAACAACCATGTATACAAACAGTTTGGCTACGCCGCTATGGCATCGACGTCGATGGTTGTTCATGAAAAACTCTCACTTGATGTTGCTGTTCCGGTATAAGATACGGTCCAGAAGTGCGGTCGCGAGCACTTCGTCATTGAGCAAATTTGCCCATTCTGCATACTACGAAACCACGAGTGGCTATAATGAACCGCTGACAAGCGCCGTGACGACAGCGCTGATAAATGTTATTGCCGGAGGCTCATAAGGAATAGTCGATGGAATTAATACGGCGTACGCTAATTCCAATGGTAGCAATTCGGCGTTGACATTGTCACCAGATTTAGGATCAGCGCAGCCCTCGGCATTTCTTAATTATATTCTATTTGATGAAGACTTTCAGGTCCTGGAAGCTAAATCAGTACCCGTTGGAAGTACGGCGAATAGCAAACAGACGATCTCCACGCCACAACTATTGATCAAAGAACTGGGAATTCTGTTCATTTATTTGAGTTATGACAACGAAAACACTATTCCGGTATACTTCGATGATTTTACTATCAATCATTCGGAAAGCAACGTGGTGCAAATCAATAATTACTATCCGTTTGGAATGATCTCGACGAGTTGGGTGCGGGACCAACATCTGGATAGCAATGCAAAATATCAGGGCAAAGAGTATGATAATAAGACGGGATGGTATGATTTTCATGCCAGGCAGTATGATGCCAGTTTGGGAAGGTGGTTTGCCGGTGATCCCAAAAATCAGTTTGCATCAGGGTATGTGGGAATGGGCAATAATCCGGTTGCCTATGTTGACCCGGATGGAGAGTGGGTGCATATAGCTGTTGGAGCTGCCGCAGGGGCGATATTTAATGTTGCAACCAATTGGAAGAACATCAAGAACCCAGGAGACTTTATCAAGTATTTCGGGATTGGAGCAGGCGGCGGAGCTGCTGGAGCTGCAACAGGGAACTATGCACTAGCGGGCGAAATTATTGGAGGCGGTCGAGAGGAGTTCGATGGACTGCAA
>JANNPM010000324.1:0-2230 GCA_031400145.1 Chryseolinea sp.
CGACTCAGTTTCGCCTGCCGCGATCTGCAAGTCGGTCACAATCTGTGCATAAATTTCGCTAATGGAGTTTTTCTCGGGAGTTGTGTTACCCAAGCCCTGCGTGGACTCGGTTTTTAAGGGCACTTCTCCATAAAGCCTGACCAAGGTGAAGTGAGCGTAAGCTCTTAAAAAATAAGCTTCGGCCACCACGCGAAGTTTTAAACTTTCCTGCGCCTCTGAAGCACCGGGTGCCTTTTCAATGACCACGTTGGCATCATCTATCGCCTTGTAAAACTGATCCCAAGTTTCATCTAAGCGCCAGTTCTGGTTATCGAACGTAAAGTTATCGTACACCGTACGATCCGAGGCATCCTGTGCATCAAAACCTACCGTAATGTCTTCGGACATCAGGTCACCGTATATCGTCATGTTGCCCCGCCACTGGTAGTTTATGTTCCCGTAAACGGCATTAATAGCTTGTTCGAGGTCTTTGTTTGAATTGTAAAAATTACCGGAGGTTACATCGGCCAATACTTCCTCTTCCAGAAAATCTTCGCAGGAAAAAGTCAGCACGCCTAGAATGACCAGTAATGATAGTTTGATTTTCATATTTTTTCAATGTTTATAGGATTTGAAAAATACCGGTACTCAAAATTGGAAGTTCAGGGCCAGGTTGTAAGACTTGGCAAGTGGATACGCACCGTTGTCATAGCCGGAGATATCCGGGTTAAAGCCTGTATAATCCGTAGAAGTCCAGAGATTATCCGCCGAAAATGAAAGCCGTAGGGTTCTCACTTTCAAAGGCTGCAGCAGTGCTTTGGGCAGGTCGTACGAAAGCGTTACATTTTTTAACCGAAAGAATGTGCCACTCTCTACAAAGTAGTCGTTTAAGGTGCTTGCATAAGATGACCTGCCTGATTGCTGAGCTCTGGGAACGGCATTGCTTTGGTTTTCAGGTGTCCACCGGTCAAGTACAGCGGTCGAATTGTTAATGCGCCCATCAACTGACTCCAGGTCGATCTTTGTTATGTTATATATTTTATTTCCTGATACGCCCTGAAAGAAAATGGACAGGTTGATGCCTTTATAGGCAAACGAGTTGGTAAATCCATAGGTGTATTTGGGCTGTGTATTGCCCAATATCACCCGGTCATTCCCATTGATCTCATTGTCTAGATTCACGTCTTTGTATTTGCGGTCGCCCGGGGAAGCCCCGGTCTGAGCACTAGCTGCTACCTCTGCATCGGTTTGAAAAATGCCATCGGTCAAGTATCCATAGAAGGAACCTAAAGCAACACCCTTTTTCAGCAGGAAGTCGTTACTAATGTAGGATTCGTCTTCGCCTAAACCGGTGAGTTCTTCTATGCGGTTTTTATTGTAGGATAAATTCAACGATGCATTCCATTGTAAATCGCTGATATCTGTACGGGTACCCAGTTCCAACTCCCATCCGCGGTTGCTGACGCTGCCGATATTTTGGGTAACATTATCAAAGCCCGTAACGCCGGAAAGATTTCGGTTATACAGCAGGTCTTCCGTAAGCTTGTAGTAATAGTTCGCAGAGCCATAGAGGCGATCGTTCAACAGGCCAAAGTCCAGACCTATATTGGTCTGTTGTGTGCTTTCCCAAGTCAGATCCGGATTGGGTATGCGGCCAGGCTCTTTGCCCGACGCCAAAACATCGTTCAATATGAAGCGAACATCGCTAAGGGTTGACAAAGAATTGTAGAGTCCTATCTCCTGACTACCGGTAACGCCATAGCCGACTCTTAGTTTCAACGTACTCAGCGCCTGCACATCCTGCAAAAAGTCTTCTCTGGTCATTACCCACGCTGCAGAAATGGAAGGGAAATAGCCGAACTTATTGTTCCCGCCAAAGCGCGATGAGCCATCGGCACGAAAAGATGCTGTGGCGAGATATTTACCCTGATAACCGTAATTAATGCGACCGAGAAAAGAAAGCATCGTCCACTTGTAAGCGTCCGGATACTTATCATTGTTCACGCGCGAGTCGCCACTAAAATTGTAAATGGTCGTGTTGTCATTGAGTGATTCGGCCATTACTTTAAGGCGGTCGTATTGGTACTGCTGGGCAGTTTGTCCTATCACTCCCGAAAAGGTATGATTGCCCCAGACCTTATTATAATTTAATGTGTTTTCAATCAGCAGACTGATGACCGTACTGTAGTTTATCTGAGCCGCACCACCTGTGTTGCGTATATCTCCGTTGGTCGGCTCATAAAATTCGCCA
>JANNPM010000329.1:0-10970 GCA_031400145.1 Chryseolinea sp.
GGTGATCAGTTTGCTGATCTATCAAGGTTTAACCACCGGAGAGATGGCAGCGTTAACCGTGCAAGACATCAACCTGGAAGAAGGCACGATAAAAGTAAAAGCTACTCCCAAAACCAATGCAAGAGCGCTGAAGCTAAAGAATAGACAAATTATGCTGCTGCATAAGTACATCCATGAAACAAGGCAGGGACTACTAAGCACAGCAACTGATAAATTGATTATCACCAAACTTGGGACAGCGGAAAGCGGAGAAGGCATACATTACCTGGTGAGCACATACAAGAAACTTTTGGCAGATCGGAACCTGAATCCGACAACCATCCGCATGAGCGTGGTCACCAATTTATTGAAGGCAGGGAAGGACTTGAGGATCGTGCAAGTTTTTGCAGGGCATAAATATCCAAGTGCCACGGAACGATATAAACAAAACGGCATTGAGGAATTAAAACAGGTTATTCAAAAGCTTCATCCGCTGGGGTGAAAAATGAAACAAAAATGGGGGGTAAAATTGTTATCTTTGGAATCAGTAAAAAAAACATTTTATGGATATAGCAGTAAAGAAAATAGAACTTATAGAGTGGTTGGCAAGGTTACAAGACGAGTCGCTGATCCAAAAAATTGAAGTTTTGAGAAAGGGTTCCATCAAAGATATTTATGAACAAAGGATGCCCAAAACAAAGGAAGACCTGCAAACCAAATTAGACCGTTCAGAACAGGATATTAAGACGGGCAAAGTTCACTCCCAAGAAGAAGTAGAATCCTTTTTTAAAACCAAATTTGGTAAGTGAAAAAAGTTCAAGTGATCTGGTCAACAGAGGCATTGGTTGACCTAGAAACGATTTATGATTTTTTAGTGGAACACTCTCAAGAGGCCGCACAAAATGTAATAGAGAAGATTTTATCAAGAGCCAGGCAAATAGAAACCTTCCCTGAATCAGGAGCGATACAACTGGAATTGAAAAATGCTGACAAAGAATACCGCTATTTAGTAGAAGGGCACTATAAAGTCATTTATAGAATCACAGATCAGCACGCATACATTGCGACAGTTTTTGATACGCGATACAACCCGGATAAATTGAAAGTATAACCTGAAGCAGCGCCTGCGCGGAATCCCCCTGACGCTCCGCCACGCACAAGCCCACGCTCCTTCCTGGCATCCTTCGGCATGCCTCAAGGAATAAGCGGAGTGCTGCGCACAAGTTGCTCAGGCCTCGGGCAAACAATCGCGCCAGGCACTTCATTCCAGTAAGTAAAATAAATGATTGGTGGTGTGGCCATGTGTCCCGGCAAACTTGAGTTGAAAAATAAAAGTGTTTGCCGGGCCACATCGCCACGATTGATTGATGAACATTTATTTTACCTAACTTCCACTCGCGTGCCTGTCACGCTTGTTGCCTCTCGGACGTTCCATTCGTTTGTTCAGTCGTACCTCCTTCACGCACTCATTCCACTCACTTCACAACTTGTGCTTTGCACGGTCTTTGGCCGCCTTATTTTTTTGCGGGGGGAATAAGGAGGCGGCCAAAGCCCTGTTGTTCGTGCGCGCCTTGTTCCTCGCCAGGCTCCCCCGCAACCCCCACACGCCTGGCTCGGGCGCGCGTGGTACTCACCGTGATCAGCGTTGTAGGAAAGGTCATCCGGTAGGCCAAGTGTGTTGTGAAAACCAACTGGATAATAAACCTTGTAGAACGTTCAAGCAGTCTAAGGATGTTCAGCGTAGTCCAGGCAAGCCCAGGGAAGTACAACGATGTTAAATTAAGTCCAGGCACGTTAAGTTTAGTCCAAACAAGATCAGGGATCTACAACTAAAAATCGCTGCTTAGCGCGCCATGCCGGAAGCGCAGCCAGATCATAGCAAGCAGTTGGGCTTGCATCATTTTTTTCAAGGCCAAATGCCGCGCAAACCCGCCCACATCCAAAGCACTTGCCCTTGAAAAAAACGTCAGCCTTTTCCTTCGCTCCGGGACTGTTCAACTGCTGGGATGGGCAGTAGCAAGATGTACAAATGATTACACATTTGGTTTTTTACTGTCTCGGAACTCGGCTCCTGGCGCTGTTTTTTTCTTCAAATGAAAAAAGAAAGTATCTTTGAATCACACACAGTAAACCACTGAAAAGAAGTTCTTTGAAAACACGGTGTAGGGGCTGAAAAAAGTTAGCCTGAGAGTTGTACAGGGTTGTATAGATATGGGTTTAATGGGAAGGAGAAGGATGATGGTGGAGAGTGGAGCAATACAGCTTATGACTATGGATTCAGGATTTATAATCCTTCTATAGGAAGGTTCCTCTCTGTGGATCCGTTGACTAAAGAATACCCGTGGTATACACCTTATCAATTCGCCGGTAATACGCCTATTCAAGCTATTGACCTGGATGGACTAGAAGAACACTATGTAATTGAACCTGACCTGGTGGCGAGAATTTTTGTTACAACGCTTTTTGACATAAAACATTCAATGATCAATGTATATAATGCTTCCGCGGGAAATAAGACTAGGGCGAGGTATAGGAAAGATGAAAGCGGAAATGAAACCTTTGAGACTGAATATTACCAGAGAGAAGAACCGAAAGATTTAATGCAGATAGCTTTATATAATTTTCAAGACGGCTTGGATGTATTAAATGTATATTCTGCCGGAAAAATGGATGCGTCTGATCTAATGTTTTCAAAAACGGGAACCGGTAGTCAAATAATTCGTTCTGTTAAGGAACTAGGCGAGAAAATCAATTGGAATGCAGTTGTACCAAACAAAGGTAAATACAAAGGTGAAACTCGTACGGATCATATAAAAAGACATAACTCAGATGATTTAAGTAAACCTGATCACGGGGTATTCAATGGGGATGGGGTGGATTTGACCAATAAAGCTTGGGAAGAGGCAAAACGTCTCAATCTGAGCCCTGATGCGAATGGCACCCTTGTTGTACCGTTTAATAATGCAGGACGGGCTGGAGGCTCAAATGCAGTAGGCAATCCTGAACAGCTGCTTAATAATATCACAATACAAATGATTCCCAATACCAACCAAATCATTACAGCATACCCTAGCATTTAAAAGTATGAAACTCTATTGGTATCAACAGTGCACTAAATGTAGACAGGGACGTCTTTTTATATTTAGAGATCTGAATAAAGATCAATGTTATTTGCATTGTGAAGAATGTGAGACTGGTTGGAGAAATCCTGAAAAACTGGACTTGGAAAATTCCTTCTTAACACTCTTAGAAGAATTTAGTGCAGAACCGCCGTCGAAAGAATATATAGTTGAACATGGATGGTTAGAATATGCTATTCACGAAGTTGATGAGGAAAATTAACTGGAACTGATGCGGCGAAGCCACCGATAAGCTTGGACCTGGATTTGGCTAATGTTCGCCAGAACATTTGCTGAAGGTTTAAACAAATCCAAATATGTGTCGTACAATGCAGCAAGAAGTGACCAGTTTACACGCTGGTACAGCTACGATTCTGATAACATGCTGACGAAAGTGCAAACCTCTTCGGACCGATTTGTTTGGTGCACAGATGAACAATATTATTATTATCTCCATGGACTTTTTGATGCAAGAGAAAAGAATTTCCAAAAATTATTTGATAGTGCTAAAAACTTAGATAAAATCAATGCGAGGTAATTTTTTATATCTGCCGATAATTCTTTTATGGACGTCGTCTTGCAGTCAGGAAAAACTTGTACCAATAAGTATCAATCCAATTCGGATAGATATCAACGGTCATATCGAAGTGCTACGTGAGAAGCTAGAAAAACGTAGTACTCTCCTTGTCTATGAAAATAGCTATGAGGGAGAAAGCAAAGGGATTAAGTTGTTTTATTTTGACGACCAAAATGATGGTTTGCATTATCATTTTGCAGTTTATACAATAGATGATAGAATAAAAGGTATTGAAGCCGGCGTTTCTTCCAGCGACTTAACGTCGGTAAAACTTTATAGGAAGGTTGAGAAGGAGATTTTACCGGATTTTAAGAAGACGGCCAAACAACTAGACAATGCAAACGTGAAAACTGAAAAAAGCACCTTATCAGAGAGTGAACATTATTATATTTTCGAAGTTAAAACGCAAGAGTTTAACGAAAAAATACAGTAAGGTTACATTCAGATAAAGCCATTCAAATGGATAATAGAAAATTTTTAATAGAAGACCGTATGATTTCTTTTGGAAGACGCATTCCGCGAACAATCTGAGATATTGTTAGTTGTTTCAAACAAACAAAGGTAAAGCTAATCTTGACCTGCAAGGCCACTCTTAACGTTGGCTGCTACTGAATTTATTACAAGATCACAAACCCAGGGCTTGACCTTCAGCTGACCAGTCGAATGCAATATATCTCGGTGGTGGACGGGGGTGATCTGGATAGTTTACACTTCGAAATATGTTTGGAGTATGATTCAACGAATGCCACAGTCCAAAAATTCGAATACACTGTTGATTGGAATCAGGAAGTCCAAAAATGTATCGCCAATGCTTTGACAGCTGACAGTCTGTTGGTGGATTACGCGGTTGAGAAGTTGATGGATGACTACATCACCGAATACAACAATACGTACCGGACCGCTTGTATGAATCGACTGACAGAAGATTTCACTTACACCTACATTGACAAAGAATATCACTACACGTTGTATTATTATGATCAAGCGAAGAACCTTGTACAAACTGTTCCGCCCGCGGGCGTTCACCCGCTTGCATCTACTGAGGTCCAGGCGTTCCTGAAAGGTGCCGATATAGAACCAACGCACAGCCTAAAAACATTTTACCGATATAGCTCGCTGAATCAACTCCTTGCCCAGGAAACTCCGGACGCCGGTGAGTCAAATTTTTATTACAATGTTAAGGGCCAATTGAGGCTCTCACAGAATGCGCAGCAGTATAAGGATGACAATTACTCTTATTCTAAATACGATGAGCAGGGCAGGGTGATCGAAGTAGGAGAATTTAGTACCGTTGAGTCTTCGTTTGATGTAGTGGATTCATTGGAACTTCGAAATTTTCCGACAACAGGGCTGTCAAACTACGCGTTTTCGGATGTAACACGCACGCATTACGATTTTGCGAAGCCGTCCCTGGCCCTGTTGTTTCCACAGCAGTATCTCCGGTCGCGCGTGTCGTGGGTTGAGGTCATTGAAAAAGACGCAACCGATACGATCGCCACATTTTATAGCTATGATTTGCATGGCAATGTGAAATCTCTGGCGCAAGATCAGCCGGGCCTTGGATTAAAGCGGACTGACTATCGGTATGATCTGATCAGTGGGAAGGTGAATTATGTATTTTACCAATACGGCAAGAGTGACCAGTTTACGCACAGGTACACCTACGATTCTGATAACCGGTTAACGAAAGTTCAAACGTCTTCGGACCGGTTTGTTTGGTACACAGATGCACAATATTATTATTATCTCCATGGACCTCTGGCGAGGGTCGAGTTGGGTGAATACCGGTCGCAGGGAACGGATTATAGCTACACCCTACAAGGATGGATCAAGGGCGTGAACAAGACGTTCGGAGTTGAGCCTGCCGAGGAAGACTTCAATGTTGGAAAGGATGTATTTGCCTACTCATTGGGTTATTATGATGGGGATTATGCTCCGGTTAATTCATCCGTCACGTCAACAGACGATCGCGATCACCTTTGGACGCGCCTGGATGAATCGTTCAATCACAATGGACTGTACAACGGCAACATCAGCTGGATGGTGACCGACTTAAGTAAGATTGGAGAGATAAACAATGATCGTCAGAAAGGGATGCAGGGCATGCTTTATAAGTATGATCAACTGCACCGCATTACAAAAAGCCGAAGTCTTACTGGATACTCTGAAGCTAATGGTTTTTCGGAAAGGTCGGCACCAGGGCCGTATGATGAGACCTACACCTATGATGGCAATGGGAATATTCTGACGCTGGATCGCCTGAACGGTGCGGGACAGCCATTACACGACTATGAATACAATTATTACAAGGAGACTAATAAACTCAGAGGTGTTCTGCCGATCACGCGTGATACATTATACAACGGAGCAATCAACTCGAACGCGAAGCTTTACAGGGATGTGACGGTATCAGGAACGGCCAGACCCCAATCGGGCACGCCTTCCGCGATTAGGGCGACAAGGAATATTGAAGTTCAAAATGGGTTTGAAGCGGAAGAGGCAATGGACTTCGCTGCTTACATTCCTGAGGACGGACCTTTTATCTATGATGCGATTGGTAACCTAACGGCTGATGAAGAAGAAGGTTCTAAGATATCCTGGACGGCATATGGCAAGTAAGAGACGTGAAGACCAAGAATGATAGTGTTGTTGTGAGGTTTAAGTACGACGCAACAGGCAATAGGATTGAGAAGCGTGTGGAGAAGTATGACACGACGTTGGTTACACGCTACGTTCGAGATGCGTCCGGGAATGTGATGGGGATCTACGGCGATACCACGGTGCTGGAGTTGCCGATCTACGGAAGTTTGAGGACGGGTATGTTCAGAGGTGAGGTACTAGAGGGAGACCAGACGTTGGGACGCAGAAACTATGAGTTGAGTAATCACCTCGGGAATGTGCTTAGCGTGATTACGGATAATATTGGAATGAGTCAAAATGACTCAACCTGGGCGAATATATCAAGTGTCCGCGATTATTATCCTTTCGGATTGGACATGAACGATCGAAGCTGGACTGACAGTACCATGCAGGAAAGCAGATTAGGTTTTAATGGAAAAGAAAAAGATTCAAGTAAGGAATGGGGCAACACAGCGTATGACTATGGCTTTAGGGTTTATAATCCAAGTATCGCCAAATTCTTAAGGAGCGATCCAATCGCGAAAAACTATCCACATAGCAGCCCTTATGCATTTGCTGAAAACAGTCCTATACAGGCGATTGATTTAGAAGGCTTAGAGAAATATAAAGTTACAGGACGTTCATTCATACCTATGAAGACTCTTGAAAATCCTTGGTACACTCCAAATTTTTCAGCTTCAAGTTTTGCAGGAGACGACCGAACATCATATCAATTAAATACCACCGATTTTAGAACTGAACAAAAGGTAAATGTTGACTTTGATAATCGATCTGTTTCCTATTCAAATAACATTGCAAGTGGAACAAAAGCATTAGATAAAGTTGGGAAAGTAATAGAAACTTCAGAAGCTGGTCCAGCAGGCCCAGCGCCAACCTTCGGCAAGTCTTTCTTAGAAAATGGAAATTCCGTTACGATTCATTTAAGTATTGATGCGCCAAATAAATTAGTTGCAGGGGCCCCGGCAATTAACTATCAATTTGATGTTACAATTACGCCAAGTGCAGATAAAAAATCATTTGACTATCAGATAACAGGTGCTACGGATGGTTTCCCTGCTTATGAACTTTGGATAACGGATGAAACAAATAATAAATCTTATTTGCTGTTAAACAGCAATCCCATTGAGTCTAATGAAACTCCTAGAGCTTTATTCCCTCCAATGGAGAACACGTACAATTTAAAAGGTAATAGCAAAAGCGAAACACCTGCTGAAAAAGTTGATTTTAAGGATAAAAAAAATACTCCTAAAAAATAATATATGTTCCTTAAATATCTGCTGAATGGTGTTAAGTATTTTGCGATACAATTGTTGATTGAAACATTTATAGTAGTGATACTAACGTATTTGGGCTTGCCATATTCAGGAATGGCTATAGGGAGTGAACCTTTATGGAAAGTTATAATAGGAACTTTTGGATTTTATACTTTTGGTAAGTTGGTAATTTTCTCATGGATATACTTACCCTTTTTTGTTGGTATCAGTGCTTATAAAAAATACCAGAGTCAGTTAGCTTTTAGTGTTTTAAATGGATTGTTATACATACTCTTGCCATTGTTTTTCTTATGTTTTCTATTGGTAGTGTATAATCGCGACTTGAATTTTATAGATATGTTAAACCCCATTATTGCGACCATCTTAACATCGGCATTGATAATAATAACAGTAAAAATAATGGAGAGCAGAAAAAAACACCAGGCTTAAAACAGCTTGGTGTTTTAGCTTTACCCAATCTGTTGCACCAAATCTTTGAACTTCTTTTTCGAAAGCGCCAGGTCAATCACCTGTAGGATCATATTTTTTTCCTGCTCGGGGAGTTCATCAATTAAGCGCACTTTATCAATCAGGGTTTTGTCTTTTATGGTTACTTCCTGAACAGGAGCGCCACTATCATTTACCAACGCATCCAACGGTACATCTAACACTTTAGCAATCTTTATAAGGGTTTTTAAAGCGGGCATCACTTTGCCTGTTTCTACACGGCTGTATTGAGTTGGAGCTACTTCAATAGCAGAGGCAAGCTCTTTTTGGGAAAGGTGCTTGTCTTCCCTTATCCTGCGAATGTTCTCGCCTATAATCTCAGCTTCCGTTTTTTTCTTGGCCATACAACAAATGTAAACATTAAAGTACATTCTTGGCCGTAAAAGACCTTTTGAACTTAGTGTAATGTATTTATAAATACATTTTTATTATCTTTGTAAAGTACTTTTGAATTTTAACAGAAAGTACTCGAAAAGCAAATAATAAAATGTCACAGTTCACCACAACCAACCCAGATCAACTCATTTACGAGAACAGCATTTTAAACATTGAAGTATTAGGCGGAGTGAGACTGGAAGGTTTAGACCGGATGAGAGTAACACTGAAAGTGAGTTTAAATGAAAGCGATATACCGCCTGTGCGCCATAACCTGGATTTATACAATGACACACAGTTAGAGAAGTTCATCCGGAAAATAGCGGAACGCTTAGCGCTTTTTTAATTTTGACATTACGGATAAATGAGATCGATGTACATTTATATTCAAAATGAAAATTGATACTTCAAAAGTTAAGAAAGCAAGTAATGAGTAGGTACTTAATATTCATTAGTCTTGTGATATGGCTTGTAGTATTTTCATGTAACAGAAAAAGTACTGTTCAAAATAAAGTTATGGGCAAGTATATAAATTGCTACGAAGAAGATGCCATACATTATGTCCAAATCAATACTGATAGTACCTTCGTTCACTATTACAAAAAAGGTAACGAACAAGAGAAAATCAATAAAGGTTCTTGGCGCCTTACTACAAAGCCAAGCAAGACGGAGGTTGTTTTCGATACATGGACAACTTTTGGATATAACGATGTTGATGCATGTCAAAAATGTTTATGGGCAGTTAAATTTCGAGATGGGGAATTGGTATTTAGTTATGATATGCCAAAAGAAATGAATTTTACAAAAGAATAATTAATTAGTTATTTTATTAACACAGTTCACTTTACGGCCTCATTAATTGCAAAGCTGTGGGTCTTTGCCCATTGCCGTGCTAAGAGGGTCAACAGCTTTTTTTATATCCTTACAAGCTTCATCATCATTTGCTATACTCCGCTCACTAATCCATGCATTAGATATGCGTCAGCGTACGAAGTATCGGACTCAATAGCCTTACTATAAAGGTCTATAGCTTTTGTAAGCTCCCCTGAAAATAGTACAGTTCGAAATTAGACGAAGGGTCTTTAGCTTTAAGCTGTCACTATGAAAAACTCAGGATTCACGGAGTCACAAATTTTCGGCATCCTCAAGAAGTATGATGCGGGTAAGGATTTTCAAGGCCTTTGGAGGAACAAGGGTTTCGAAGGCAAGGGTCTACAATTGGAAAGCACGTTATGTGCATGGAAATGAATGAGCTCAGGCGTGTGAAGGAACTAGAAAAAGGAGCACCGGAAGCTCAAGCAGATGTAGGCTGATTTGGCCCTGACAACAGGATGCTAAAGGACTTACTGGGAATAAAGTTCTACGCCCTGCATAGCAAAGGAGAGAGTCAATTACTCGAAGGATATCTATTAGGTAAGTCTTAGCAGGGCGTGTTGGCTGATGAATTTGTCAAGAGCGGTTTATCACTACAAAAGTCAGAAGCAGGATGATGCATTAATTGAGAAGTTGCAGTACATGGTAGACAAGCGTCCGACTGAGGGCTTTTGGAAAACGTATTAATCGTATTCGAAGAGAATGGAATCACAAGCGGCTACACAGGATTTATAAAGCACTGAAGATTAACATCCGGCGCAAGGCAAAACGACGACTGCCAGCGAGGATTTTGCATCCATTGGAGAAGGTGTCTAAACTAAATGTAAGCTGGTGTCAATGGACTTCATGAGTGATACGCTAACCACGGGAGGAAAATTCAGAGTATTGGATATTGTGGACTACTTCAACAGAGAAGTACTAGCCATCGAGAGTGACACGTCTCTCCCGGCACAGAACGTCGATAAGGTTCTTGAGCAAGTGGTTGGTTGGAGTGGTAAACCAACAAATGAGAGTGGACAATCGCCCGGAATTTATCTCGACGGCCCTAATGCTGTGGTGCGAAAGCAACGGAATAGAGCTCCGCCACATTCAGCCAGGAAGACCCATGCAGAATGCTTACGTGAAATGCTTCAACGGATTCTTCCGCAGAGGCGTATTAGATGCCTACCTCATTGCTGAAATACGCCAGGTACGAAGTCTTTGCTGACGAATGGATGGAGGATTACAACAATCGCCGCCTAATGATACATTCAGTTGATGAAGCCCAATCGATTTAATCGTGGGTTTGTGGGAAACTCGAAGCGAGTTTCCCACAAACCCACAGTAATACTATAAATTGAGAAAAGTCTAATCAGCGAATGTTTAAAAGGGAGCTTACAGCTTATTCGAAAAAAGAAACACGCAAAAAGCTGGATGCAGGTCGAGCAGACTTAGATATTCGATTTTGAAAGATATCCTCAAGAATTTCTTGGGCCCTGGTGAAGTGACACGGGTTTGCATACTGTTAGGAGCAATATTAACTATTCTCCGCAGCGTCCGTAAACTAGTACTAAATTGCAAAAATAACAGTAATTAATTGATTTATTTTTATCTTTACGAAAAGCACCCGTAGAGATGAAAAAAGCCCTGCCTGTCGAATTAACCACC
>JANNPM010000330.1:0-1893 GCA_031400145.1 Chryseolinea sp.
GGTGATCAGTTTGCTGATCTATCAAGGTTTAACCACCGGAGAGATGGCAGCGTTAACCGTGCAAGACATCAACCTGGAAGAAGGCACGATAAAAGTAAAAGCTACTCCCAAAACCAATGCAAGAGCGCTGAAGCTAAAGAACAGACAAATTATGCTGCTGCATAAGTACATCCATGAAACAAGGCAGGGACTGCTAAGCACAGCAACTGATAAATTTATTATCACCAAACTTGGAACAGCCGAAAGCGGAGAAGGCATACATTATCTGGTAAGCACCTACTAGAAACTTTTCCCCGACCGGATCCTTAATCTGACAACCATCCGCTTGATCGTGGTCACCAATTTATTGAAGGCAGGAAAAGACTTGAGGATCGTGCAAGTTTTTGCAGGGCATAAAATATCCAAGTGCCACGGAACGATATAAACAAAACGGCATTGAGGAATTAAAACAGGTTATTCAAAAATAGGTGCTATTTCCTTTTTAAACCACATTATATCTTTTACCTCTGTTACCCCACTCACCATTATCATCCTTCTCTTTTCCATTTCCGGCAATCCGGAGGATATGCCAATCGTGGTTTAACTATAAGATTTTGTACTGGGATAACATTGCCACACTGAGAGCGAAAGTGAGAAGGCATTTACAAGGTCAGCTGGATCAACTCGAATTAGTACAAGTATAATTCCCCTGCCCGGTTGGGGCCTGGTGTTCCAAACTCTTGGAACGCCAGATGGAACGCCAGAATCTTTGAACCTGGAACGGAAACAAAGAAAAGGGTGAAAAACAAGGCTGGCGTTCCGTGTTCCAGAAAAGTGTTAAGAGAAAAAAAATGTTCAAGCCCACCTACATCGAATACATCAGCATCAGCAATAATTTTTTTCTTCACCTGAAAATGCTGGGCTACCAGCCTGGCACCAGCACCATGCTCTACCGTTGTGTCCAGGAATTTTTATCAAACAGGAAGGACAAAACATCTTTGATCTAAATAAGATCATTAGCACCGATATAGAAGAACACCACCAGTATTTACAACACCGCCCCAACCAGATAAAAGCCGGAACACTAAGCGAGATGATGGTTTATCATCATATGTATGCCCTAAGAGTATTCTTCAACTGGCTTGAACAGCTACAGGCGATAGCAGAAAACCCCATGAGCAGTTTACAGTTCAGTCAGCCCAGACATGATACCCGCATCATTTTAACACAAGGAGAAATCAAGGTCCTTTATGAAGCTTGCAGCACCCTGAAAGATCGTTCCATCCTTCATTTATTTTACGGTTGTGGCCTTCGGAAAAGTGAGGGGGAGAAATTAAACCTGAATGATGTACAGTTCCGCAATAAGGTATTGTATGTACGCGAAGGTAAAGGGAGCAAGAGCCGGGCCATTCCTATGAGTGAACGGATTGGTGAAGAGTTGAAAGCCTACCTGTACCAGGAGCGAAAAGCGAAATACGGAGAGCAAGCGTTTATTATCAACAAGCGAGAAACGCGCATGCGTGGTGATGGCTTTAGCAAAGTATTGAAGGAACTTCAGGAACGCACTACGATTAGCAAGTCCATAAGCCTTCACAGCCTGCGCCACAGCATCGCCACGCATTTACTGGAACAAGGTGTATGCCTGGAGCACGTGAGAGATTTTTTAGGACATCGGCATTTGGAAAGTACGCAGATTTATAAGCACGTCAGTAAAGCGCAATTAGAAGCGTTATGACGATAGCAGAATATTTACGCGTTAATTACAGCCCGGCTACAGCCAAAGCCTATGGGCGCGAAATAGAAATGTATTTAAAGGCCAATCCAAAAGCTTCACAGGCAAACTTCCAAGACGTGATGGAATACATCGGGACGTTACGAAAGAAATACGGAAGCTCAGCAAGCATACACCGGATT
>JANNPM010000380.1:0-13411 GCA_031400145.1 Chryseolinea sp.
CAAGGAGCGAAAGGAGCTGTTTCGATTTATTCTTGAAAAAGTGAACCCGCTGATCCCGGTAGACGATATCGGATTGGTGATCCTGAATAAAGAAGCGACAAAATGGAAAGACTGGGCAGTAATCGATAACTATCTGGAAACAAAAGGTAACACGTTACTCTATCAGTCGGCACTTGACGGCTACCATGACATTGACTCTTTACATGCAAAGGCGCTGAAAAGCACCGGCATAATCACCAGAGAAGAAATAGCCAAGCACCATCAAGACCTGGCCTTTTATGATGTATTGGTGCATGCTTCGCCTAACGAAGAATACTTATACACTCCGCTTGTGTACCAGAATAAAACGCTGGGCGTGCTTTGGTTTGACGCTTACAAAACAGGAACCTACCGCACATCGCAGTTTGCCTTGTTTGAAGCCATTGGCAGTATCGTCGCCACAGCTGTAGCCAATGTTCTGGCCAATGAAGAAATATTGGAGCGGGAACGGGAGAAAAACCTCTTGCTAGAAATTACACAGGCGTTGAGTCGGACCAATCATCGGCTGGATTTATTGCAGGTTATTTACCATCATGTCAGCCATCTGTTTTCGTATGACGGATCGGGTCTGTTTATGATTGATGAGGCAGCGAATTACCACCAATTATTAATTCACTCGAATATAACAGGCGATCGAACCCATCCAGTAGGAACATTGGAAAAAATACCCTACCGTGGATCAGCTTGTGAATGGATGGCACAAAGCTTTGGCATCCATCTTTTGAGCGATATCAAACAGCAAATCCCTGAACATCCGCATTATTCCGATCTTGAAAAATTAGGTATTCAGCAAATGATGCACGGACCGTTGCAGTCAAATGGGAAAATTATTGGGATGTTTTGCCTAAACTCTAAACAAGCAGACGGGTTCACGCAGAAAGATTTAATCCTCTTTCATCATCTTGCTGAGCAACTTTCCGTAGCTACAGCCAACATTCTGGCCAACGAAGAAATTTTGGAACGCGAGCGCGAAAAAAGTATGCTTTTGTCCATCAGCAAATTCATCTCTACCATCCGCGATAAAGAAAGTCTTTTCCGGATATTGACCAACGAGCTAAAGCCTATTTTCAAATTTGATGATGCACTGATTATCATCAACGAAAAAAACGACACCCGTTACCGTGTTATTCTGGCCGAGATCAGCAACCCGTCCATCGAAAAAGACTTTTTCACCAAATTGTACAACACCAGTTTTCCCTATGAAATAGGCAACTACCGCGAAGTGTTGGATTACACTTCACCAAAAGTTGTTTTAGTATCCGACCTTAAAGAACAATTGGAACAACAGTATCCAGCAATGGATGAAGACCTGGTGCTTCAAAATACGATGATGTTCGCCATCCTCGAGCAGTCGGGGCTTCAGGTAAAAATGCAGACCCGCCTGCATTATTCCGGCAACAAAGTGGGCATGATTGTTTTCCTCGCTACCGATCCAGAAGCGTTTACCGCCCCCATGTTTTCTCTGTTTCAATCCGTAGCAGACCAAATTGCCGTGGCCGTCTCTAACATTTTGGCCAACGAAGAAATAGAAAAGCAATTGAAGGAGATCACATACCTCAAAAAACAATTAGAGGCCGAGAACATTTATATGCAGGAAGAAGTTAAGAAGCAATTCAACTACAGCGAGATTATCGGAACAAGCGAGGCCCTGCAAGCCGCGTTAAATAAAGTAGATGCAGTAGCCGCTACCGATGCTACGGTATTGCTATTAGGCGAAACCGGTACTGGAAAAGAATTGTTTGCCCGCGCCATCCACAATGCCTCTCCCCGCAAAAGCAAGCCATTGATTAAGATTAATTGCGCGGCATTGCCTCCGCAGTTGATCGAATCTGAATTGTTCGGTCACGAACGCGGGTCGTTCACCGGAGCTATCGACAGGCGGATTGGCAAATTTGAGCTTGCCAACGGAAGCACGCTGTTGCTGGACGAAGTGGGCGAGATGCCCATGGAGTTGCAGGCCAAGCTGCTGCGTGCAATTCAGGAAAAAGAAATCGAACGCCTGGGCAGCAATAAAACCATCAAAAGCGATGTACGCATCATAGCCGCCACCAACCGCGACCTGCCCACCGAAATAAAGGCGGGGAAATTTCGGATGGACTTGTACTATCGCCTGAACGTGTTCCCGATTTATTTGCCTGCTTTGCGGGAGCGAAAAGAAGACATCCCTTTGCTGGCGGACCATTTTATAAAAACCATTTCCAAGAAAACCGGAAAGCCCATCACGGGCATCTCCAAAAATGTGTTGGAGGCCATCGTGCGCTATCCGTGGCCCGGCAACATCCGCGAATTAGAACACCAGATTGAGCGCTGTGTGATTTTGGCGCAAACCAAGACCCTTAAAAATATTTACCTGCCAGAAATTGAACCGAATACACCCGAAAAAAATGCTGAAGAATATACGTTGAAAACATTCGGAGAAAACGAGCGCGATTACATTCTTTTCGTATTGAAGAAATGCCACGGAAGAGTGAAAGGAAAAGGAGGGGCGGCCGAGTTGCTGGGCGTACCCTCCACCACACTCAACTCTAAAATGAAAAAACTGGGCATCAGGCGCGAGCATGTGGGGAAAGCCTGAAACACACTTGTTTTTGCGTAATACCAAATTTGATTTGTAAGATCCTTTGTATTTATTTATCTCATTATTTCATCATGCCTAGCATGAGTTTATCAAACATTCTGTCTGGAAGTAAACTGCGCAAAAGCAAAACCACTTTTGCTCCTTGCCCAGTTGCATATCTGGTTTTTGGTTTGGTTGCTAATGATGCCTTTAAAATTGTTTTGGCTACAACTATTGGTTGTGAACCTTGTGCGCCTGCTTTGGCGAGCATTTTCACATGTTTGTGTGCCAATTCTTTCTTTTCCAATTCCAGATGATGCACCTGTTACTAAGGCTATTTTATTCATTTTAAATAATTTTAGTTTATGTAAGTACTTTTTTTTGAGAAATCATTTCCCAAAGCATTTCAAATGTTAGTTGTATGGTTTCTTGTTGTTTTATTTTGGATAGTTTTTTTGATGTCACAAATTGATACAATCCGAAGACTTGATTACTAATTAAAGAATAAATGAGGTCAGCCGGCAAAGATTTGATGATGCCTTGTTTAATTCCCTTTTGTATAAGTGCCAGATGTGGTTCAACTTGCTTATGAAGCACTCCTTTTTCAACCTGTCCAATATAGGGCGAAGTATGAAACTGTTGGATGAATCGAAATTTTGTGGAGTTGTCCAATGCCCAAAACAATGAAGAAAGAATTTGCGACTTCATTGCTTCTTTGATGTCTTTGGTGTCGGCGGTATGCTTAGTGATGTATTCCCCTAATTCGTCCTTTAGGTGTATATATAAAGAGATTACTAACTCGTCCTTTGTCTTGAAGTATTGAAAAAGTGTCCCATTGGCAACACCTGCTTCAAGCGCTATTCTACTTGTGGCAGTCCCATGAAAGCCGTTGTCCGCGAACAATTTAAGTGCGGCATTTATTATTAGTTCTCTCTTGTCCACTTAATTTTGCGATTGACTAATCAGTCGTAAAAGTAATTAGTGGGCCGCAACGAGCAAACATTTTTTTTAAAAAATTTTTGGTTGCTATTTTTTCTTCAGCCTTGTCGGGTTTTCTGAACAAATAAATTGCTGAACCGTGTAAGTATTTCCTTGCAAAAGAAGGTCATAAGTATATCTGATGATTATTGACTTGAAGAGTATTTCGTGTTCTAGCCGTGATTTGAGCGTGATAAGAGTAAGAATAATTTCGTTTTTCATTTTATACTTTTCCTTCTTCTGTGCTGTCTACGCCCAAATGGTAGACGGCAAAGACATCCCTGAGTTTGGCGAAACGTTTGGCGTCGATGTAAAACGCAACAGTTTTGCAGTGCATGCCTACCTGATCAGAAGTTCAGTGCCGGGAAACATTTTGTGGCCGAACGATCAAGTCGAGCTTACCATTCAGCTAAGCAATAACACAGACTCAGCTTTATCAATAAATGGAAAAGTTGATATCATTGCCTATGGCACACGCGGAAGGCCCGGCGATATCTGGGTTCCGAAGATGTTCAAAGTGAGGGAGCTTCAACCAATTGCTTTCTCAACCACCGTTCTCCCGAAGGGAACTACAAACATTGTACTTGAACCGGTCATTCCAGACACGTTCGGAGCCTATGGTTTTGTTTGTGACTTGGGTAAGTACGGGCGGCAATTCATCACCAGTTGTGCACGAACGTTTTCATTTCCAAAACAACGAATCCAATATCCCAGCTTTTGTTTAGACGATAACTCCAACGATGTTTTACAGCGGCTGGGCGTTCATGCTATTCGGCATGGCATTGATTATTATCCGAGCACGGAACCGGATTTTGAGGCATGGTATGAAAAAGAGCGGCAGCGGTTACTGGCGTATGATAAATCCGACATTGCTGTCTTGATAAAGATGGGTGCACCCAATGCGTATGGAAAAATGCACCCTATCGGTATGCCTCGTCCCTGGCTCAACGAGCAGGGCGTGATGCAAAACACCAAAACCGATATGGCCTGGTTACCCGCTTATGACGATGATTTTAAGAAAGTGGTGTACAGACTGGCAACGGAGTTTGGGTGGCCTAAGGGCCCGGTAAATGCTTTTGCTTTATGGAATGAACCGTGGGAAGGTATTTCAATTTCAGGGTGGGGTGCCGACTTACTGCGCTACCGCGAAATATATACCAAGATGGCCGAAGCCGTTGAAGAAGCCCGAGCAGATGCTGGCGTGGATGTATTAGTAGGCGGTTGCAGTTCAACATCCAATGCATTGGATAAACTTTTTGCTGACGGATCCGATGAGTTTCTGGATCGCTTTGATTTTTGCAGCATTCATTATCAGGGAATGAGTTCTTCATCAACGATTAAGAAATGGGTTGATCGTAAATCTCCGCGGGGAAGGGTTAAAATATGGGATACGGAAAGCTGGGTGGCCAACGTAGATGATCGTGTCGCGGCTGTTATTGCCACCAATCGATCGGCAGGGTATGACCGTGCCATGGGTGTTTATTGGGGTAATATTTGTCACGTCATTCCACAACGCTATAAGGATGATGCCGGCCGGGACAAAGTAACGGAGATCACCCACGCTTGGTCGGTTGCTCCTGCTATTGGTGCAGCACAGCATTTTATTGGTGAACGCAGGTTCAAAGAATTGTTGTTTAAGAATGGTCTTCCGTGGATCTCGGTCTTCGAGGGGTTGAATGGAAATGAGGAAGATGGAACGTTGGTCGTAGTGGGGGACATTGGCGAAGAATTCGGGCCGGAAAACATTTTGTTTCGTACCGCCAGAGGTCAGCGGGAAGTGGCCCACGAGCAAGAGCTAAAAAAACAGATAGCATTGCTGGATAAAAATACGCAGCAGCAGGAAATCCAACGCCTGCAGACAGAAATTGCCAAAAACGAAATACTTTCTCTTGCCAGTCTTACTGTTGCAGATGATCATGGTAAGTTCATGCTTTATGATTTTTATGGTAATCTCGTTCCGGCTCAGCAAGGTGTTATCACTGTACCTCTGGATGGCAGAGGATTCTTTTTGCGAACCAACAATACGAAAGGATCGTTTCGCGCATTGGTTGAAAGCGTGAGACAAGCCACCATAAAAGGAATTGAACCCTTAGAAACCATCGCTTTCGATTTTCTTTCTACAATACCCAACAAACCAGATCTCGTTTTGAAACTGACAAATGTGCTGAACAAGCCCCTGACCGGATTGCTTAAAGTAAACGTTAAACACATAGAACTTGAAAAGGCAATAATTGCGCTGAAGTTTAAGCCGAATGAAACCATAATCGTCAACTTAAAAATCAAATCAGGAACGGCAACTCAGGATAACAGTTATCCATTGGAGTTGATATTTGATGCAGGTAATGCTGGGAAAGCTTATCATGAAGAAGCGCTGCATGTTAATGTTATTGCAAAACGGAGCATTGTTGTTGATGGAAACCTTCAGGATTGGAAGGACGTGCTACCTCAGGTGATAAAGGGAGACGAAGCATCGTCAACAAGTTTGACAGAAGCGGCATGGTTTCCTTTCAAAAATTTTGATAAGACGGTAAAGGGAGGTCTCGCTTCGGGGTACCTGGCCTATGATCTTGAATACTTTTATTTTGCTGCTAAAGTGTCTGATGAATCAGAAGATGAGGGGATGAGGCGTTTTGAAACATTGGATGCAGACGAGTTTTTTTACCCCGCAAAGTCGTACATACCCTACAACGGATTTCGCTTTGGTGGTGCCATGAAGCACAGCGGAGTTTCCTTTTCGGTCCGCTGGAAGGCATATCTTAAGCCTGATTATTCTGGAACATATACTTTTTATCTACCCTCGCAAGGTCGCGCCAGGCTGTGGATAAACGACCAGTTAATGATTGATGGCTGGAAAAACGAAGTCCTCCAAGAGGCTTCTATTCTGTTAGATAAGAAGAAATTGTACGAACTGAGGGTAGAAATCCAGAAAGAATGGGACGCGGCTGCGGTTCAACTTTTGTGGAGCAGCAAGCACCACGTTAAAGCGTTGATTCCAGCCGCGCTTCTTTTTAGTGACAACAATCTTTCGAGGCGGGGCAATGGATGGAAAGCCGAGTTGTATAACGGACCGGAATTCAATGCCTTCCGCACGGCACGAACTGATAAAGTGATCGATTTTACCTGGGACGAAAACGATGTTCCCGACTCCACCTTCAGAGACACAAAAGTGATCGAATTAAAGTGGCCCGATGGAGTAAGAAGATACTCCTACCGCAAAGACACCGAAACTCCGTTCGGAAATTTTTCGGATCATGACAACATACAGCTTGCCTTTAATGTATTGCCCGATGCGGACAAAGAACTCTATCCGTTTCCACCCGGAACGATGAAAGGATACACCAATTATCAATGCACCGATTATGAGTATGCGCTCAATCCAATTGCCAGTCAGTATGGCGGTGGTGTAGAGCTGTGGCGATCTAAAGTACCCGATATGCCCCACAAACATTTCTTTCCCAGGCAAGTGAAATCTCCTTTTGACGGACCGGTAAAGGATGGAAAGCTAAAAATTGTACGCGATGGAAATACGAGGATTATTGAAGCCGCGATACCCTGGTCTGAAATACCAGATGTTAAAAGGTGCATGGAAGAAAAGAAAAGAGTTAAATTTTCCTTTAGGGTAAACGATAATACGCCACACGGATGTATGGAGTTAGCTTATAACCGCAGCGTGTCAAAAATTAATGGCTCCTTCAAAGTGGATTGGAAAGAGCATTGGGCCAATGAAGTGGCGTTTGTTTTTGAGTAAGAGGACCGTCCTGTCGTTGACGATTATTCTTCCATTACACGCTTAAGCTTTAAAAAACTTTCATTAGGCAATCCTATTTCCGCACGAATCTGGGTTTCACAGCCTTCTCCAGCAATCATTCTACTGCGTTTTAAAGCAAAATGCCCTTTAAGCCGGACCAGGCACATCCCGTAAAATAAATCAAAACAAATCGATTTCACTGTCCGTAAACGTTTGTTATACCCTGTCTTCAATGGTAGCAGTTGGAATGGTTTCATCTGCTTTATAGGCATTCGAACAACGCAAACTGTAATCATATGAAATGGCCATGCACCCCGTTCACCCAAAGGGATGATAATTTGGTCTGGCCATTCCATGTGACAACTAAAAACAATTATTAACACATGAAACTTAATTATGTTATTCTCCTTATTGTTCTCGGTGCGTCATTTAGCGTAGCATTAAAGGGTCAAACGCTTCCCGGAACTTACACTTCGACCTGGATCGGGGCATCCACGCAGGATAGAAACGGAGATCATGCTCCGGTTATGCAAACGCTGGGGCTGTATGTAACTTCGGATGGAAAAAGTTATACCGCCCAAAACTGGGATGAAAGTGGACCCAAAGGAACAGTTTGGGGTACTAATGGAGAGATTACGGATATCAATTTGGATGTGCGCGGCGAGGGAGCAATTGCCGTAAATTCGAATTACGTTTTTAGTCAGGCGGGTCAGTTTGGCTTTTCAAGAAGCAATAAGTCAGGCGGGCGGAATGGTGATGAAGTTAATGTCAATACCCATGTGTCAGGCATTGCGGCCACGGACAGTGAAGTTTTCATCTCCTGTGATGAAGTTAACTTAATAAGGGTATATGATGCCAATACCCTTGGCTTTTTGCGCGAATATAATGTCAGTGCTCCCCAGCGTTCTGCAGCAGCAACAGATGGTTCGCTTTGGGTAATCAGTGGTACAATTCCAAAAATCGAGGCTGCCAATAATAATGCAAATAGCAACTGTACTATTTTTCATATCGGTGCTTCGAATGGTAATGTAATGGCCACCATTACAGGGCTACAACGCCCAAGGGGATTGGCCCTATCCTCGGATAATAAACTATACGTAGCCGAGGACGGTACTGATCAAAATATAAAAATATATTCCTCAGTCAGTAATTTAAGTGGTACGGTTTCACCGACGCCTCAAAACTTTGGTGTTGTGGGAGGCGTATTCTCCGGTTCTGGAAGCACCATTGGTACGATGGGCGAATTAAGGTTCAATCATCCCACGGGAGTAGGGGTAGATGCAGACCAGAATATCTATATCACGCAATGGGCTACTTATACCGGCGGCGGATGCATTATTTCGAAGTTTGCCCAAAATGGTACACGAAGCTGGGTACGGTATGGATTGATGTTTGAAGACGGAGTAGACTTTGATCCTACCACGGATGGTGTAGATGTTTATGGAAAGGCGTGGCACTTTAAAATGGATTATACCAAGTCTCAGGGGCAGGAGTGGAGCGTGGTAGGATATACGCATGGTCGATATAAATATGAATATGACATGCGCAGCCATTGGTTTCTGGATAATCCCGGAAACACCTGGGTGAGGAACATTACTCACAATGGTCAGACACACAAAATACTATTTGTTACCAGACAAACGCGGGCTGATGTTCAGGTATTCCGGTTCAGTCCCTCTACCGATGGCGAAGTGGTTATTCCCTGCGGTGAAATAGCAGATATTCATATGCCATACGACAACTCAAAGGCCTGGCCGGATGGCGGTATAGAATGGGATGGATCAAAAGAAGGGACCTGGTCATCAGCACAGCCGGCTTTGCGCAACAGTGTGTGGACAGAAGGTTATATATGGAGCGATTTAAATGACGATGCCATCCCCCAGTCAAATGAATTCACACAACCTCAGGCTGATACCAGGACCTTTACTGTCAGTATCGGGAATAATGGAGATTTATGGATGATGGATGTTGTTGGCAACAATATGGTTAAAGTTCCCTTTCAGGGTTTTACATCAGGGGGTACTCCCAAATGGGATTATACACTTCGTACCCTTTATTCCATTCCCGCTCCATTCACAAACAAATTAAGTAAGTTCGATTACGACGCTGATCGGGATATTATGGTACTGACAGGCATTACCCCTGAGCAGACGGATGATGGCTTTAATGGTTTGGGAAGAAGTATGGCGCGCTATAATAATTGGAACGCTAACGCAGGCAACTGGACAGCGAGTTGGGTTAAGAACATTCCTGAATATAGTTATACAACTAAAGAAAACGGGGAATTTGAATATACGAATCAATCGCACATGCCACAATCGATGACATTGGAAGGCGATTACATTTTTGTCGGGTATTATGGAGGTTATGACGTTGGTGGAATTTATGTGATGAACCTTTCCGATGGAAATTATACAGGCAAAATGTTGCCCGATTACGATATGTTTGACTGTGACGAGCTATACTGTGTCAGTGCGTTTAAGCGATCCAACGGTGAGTATGTAGTAGCAGAGAACCATCACTCACGGGCAGCCACTGCTATTTTCAGGTGGTGCCCCACAGGAAACTGTATAGAAGGAGCATCCTCCGGGTCTCTGCGAAATCCGGAAAATCCCTCCAACACCACCAATGGAATGGCATATGAATATTATGAAAACTCTGGCCTGAATTCGCTACCTGATTTTAATGGATTGACACCACAAAAAACCGGAACATCTACTACTGGTTTTGATATGGATTTAAGAAATCGCGATGATGATTTTGAGTTCAGGTTTACCGGTTATGTCAACATTCCTTCTGATGGCAATTATACTTTTTTTACCACTTCAGACGATGGCAGCAGATTATATATCGGCACTACGCTTGTTGTAGACAATGACGGGCTGCATGGCGCAATTGAAAAGAGTGGTAGTATCGGATTGAAGGCCGGTAAGCACGCGATCACGGTGTTGTTCTTCGAAGGCACGGGCGATCAAACGTTAGGTGTAAGCTATGAAGGTTCTGGTTTGTCAAAGCAAATCATCCCCCTCACTGCTTTGTATACCACTTCGTCCAACGCAGCGCTAAGCGGATATTATAAGCTAATCGCCAAGCATAGCGGAAAAGCCTTGGATGTTGCTGGCGCAGGAACACCTAATGGAACAAATGTACAGCAGTGGACTGACAACAGTTCGGACGCACAGCAGTGGAACATCGAATTGGTTGAGCCGGAGTATTATAGACTTACTAATAAGGTGAGCGGAAAATGCCTGGACGTAAGTGATGCATCTACCGCGGATGGCGGAAACATTCATCAATGGAGTTATGTCGGTGCCGACAATCAAAAATGGAAAATAGAAAGTTTAGGAGACAACGATTATAAGTTGACGGCAAAGCACAGTGGCAAAGTGGTCGATGTTTCAGGGGGCGTTTCAGCTACTTCCGATGGAGCAAATGTGCATCAATGGACTTTTGGCGATGCAGATAACCAAAAATGGAATCTGACTTTCATTTCTTCCAGTACTTCATCAACCGGCAGGGTGACGCGCCAAAACCCCGAAGCGTCTCACCCCGAAGAGTCTCTCGTTAACGCCCTTCAAGTTTACCCCAACCCGGGAGGTTCCACGGTACAGGTAGTTTATACACCCGAAGCAGATCAGGCAGTAACCATTCAATTGACCGACTCGGAGGGAAGACTGGTGAAAAGAGTATTTACAGGATCGGTGTTGCAAGGGGTGGTCCAGCGATATTCTATCGAATCCGGTACAACACCTTATGGCATGTACTTTATACGCTTAGCCTCACCCAAAGGCATCATCATCCGGAAAATAATTTTGGGAGGTAATTTGAAAAACTGATAGTGGTATCATGTCAGTAATTCTCATTAAAATGGTGTCTCAATAACTAAACCGTTTGCATTACTCTCTTAAAATTTAAAGCAAGCGTTGATCTTTAATCTAAAAATCCAGCGTATGAGAAATCTATACAAAATTCTTTTTGTCGCTTTAGTCAGTGTGATCGGCAGGTCAGCCTTACTTGCACAAACCCTTCCCGGCAATTTCAGTTCTACCTGGATTGGAGCCTCCGCGCAGGAGATGAATGGAGACCACGCTCCGGTCATGCAAACCTTAGGATTATACGTAACGCCTGATGGGAAAAGCTATACGGCGCAAAACTGGGACGAGAGCGGGCCCAACGGCACCGTGTTTGGCGTTAATGGCGAAATAACCAATATCAACATGGACGTGCTCGGCGAAGGCGCCATAGCGGTTAACAGCAACTACGTTTACAGCCAGGCCGGCAAAAACGGGTTTGTCAGGAGTAATAAAACGGGTGGCCGAAACGGAGATGAGGTTGACGTTGGCACTTATATTTCCGGAATTGCTGCGACGGATACTGAAATATTTATCTCGTGTAATGAAGTTGACCTGGTAAAAGTATACGATGCCAACAGCCTTGAATTTGTCCGCGAATATACCGTGGAAGATCCGTTGCGCTCCACGGCTGCGCCCGATGGTTCTGTCTGGGTACTCTCCGGCTCCATCCCTAAGATAGAAGTAGCTTATGACAATGAAAATGACACGTGCTCGGTCCTGCATATCAATGCTTCGGACGGCAGCGTCATTGCTACCATAACCGGACTGCAACGCCCGCGGGGCTTGGCAATTTCCGCCACCAATAAACTCTATGTAGCCGAAGATGGTACGGATCAGAATATCAAAATTTATTCCTCCGTCAATACCCTGAGTGGAACGGTCTCTCCTTCGCCTCAGAATTTCGGGGCGGTAGGCGGTGTGTTTGAAGGCTCTGGAAACGCAATAGGTACCATGGGCGAGCTACGGTTCAACCACCCCACTGGGGTTGGTGTGGACGCGGAGGAAAATGTTTACGTCACCGAATGGGCCACGTATACAGGCGGAGGATCGATTGTATCCAAATATGCACCCAACGGAACCCGCACTTGGGTGAGCTACGGTATCATGTTTGAGGATGGAGTCGATTTTGACCCCACGACGGATGGCGCTGATGCATATGGAAAGGCCTGGCATTTTAAAATGGATTATACCAAACCCCAGGGCCAGGAGTGGAGCGTGGTAGGATACACGCACGGCCGCTACAAGTATCAATATGATATGCGCAGCCACTGGTACTTGGATAATCCGGGCAATACCTGGGTTAAGAATATTACTCATAACGGTATTACGCATAAGCTGCTCTTCGTTACCCGGCAAACGCGGGCCGATATTCAGGTATTCCGCTACAACAACACCACGGATGGGGAAGTCGTGATACCGTGTGCGCAAATTGCCGATATCCACATGCCTTATGACAATAACCAAAGCTGGCCAGATGGGGGTATTGAATGGGACGGTAACAAAGAAGGGACCTGGTCGGATGAGCAGCCTCCTATTCGAAATAGTGTTTGGACCGATGGGTACATCTGGAGCGATCTGAATGACGATGCCATCCCGCAAGCAAACGAGTTTACCCAACCGGAGGGAGATACGCGGACCTATACCGTAACCGTTGCCGATAATGGCGACCTCTGGATGGCTGATGTGATCGAAAAAAATATCATCAAAGTTCCTTTTCAGGGTTTTACCTCCGCGGGGTCGCCAAAGTGGGATTATACCCAGAGACTGTTATACCCCATACCAGCTCCTTTTACCGGAGGCTTCAGCAAACTCGATTATGATTCTGAACGCGACATCATGGTTTTGTCGGGGTATCAGACAGGTGTAACGGATGACGGGGCGTCCTTGGGAAAAAGCATGGCCCGGTACGACAACTGGAGCGCCAATGCCGGTAACTGGACAGCCAAGTGGGTGAAGGACATTCCTGCCTATTACTTTACGGCAAACATCGATGGAAACTGGGTGTACAATAATCAACTGCATATGCCGCAATCCATGGCATTGGTGGGCGATTATATCTTCATCGGCTATTTTGGTGGATATGATGTGGGGGGCATTTACGTGATGAGCCTTGAAGATGGCTCGGAATCAGGCAAGATGTTGCCGGATTATGAAATCTATGACTGCGATGAACTTTATTGTGTGCAAGGCATCAAACGATCGAATGGCGAATATGTGATATCCGAAAACCACCAC
>JANNPM010000412.1:0-3915 GCA_031400145.1 Chryseolinea sp.
TGAGCTCAATGTTGACTCCCGCGCGCGAAGCATCATATAACTTGGAAATCAGTACCTTCTCTTCAAGGTTATTCATTTTTATAATGATCGAGGCAGGCAAATTCCTCTTTGCAATGTCAATTTCCCGGTCTATTAATTCAATAAAACGCCGTTGGAGGTTAAACTGAGCCACCAAAATGTGATAGAACGAAATCTCTTCCACGCGCTTTGGATGCTCACGCTTTTTCAAGAATCTGAATAGCATCTCTATCTCTTTCAACATCGCCGCGTTCGATGTAAACAGGACATGATCTGTGTATAGCTTCGCCGTGGACTCATTGAAGTTACCTGTCGACAACATGCCGTAGTACTCCTCTTTCCTGTCACCCTTTACATTAGCAAATCGTTTAATCAACGCAATCTTTGCATGCACTTTTAAGTCCGGAATGCTGAAAATGATTCTTACTCCGGACGCTCTCATCTTTTTTGCCCACTTTATATTATTCGCCTCGTCAAATCGGGCCTTAAGTTCAACAAATACCGTAACCTTTTTGCCGTTCTGTGCTGCATGGCATAAAGCGCTTGCGATACGGGAATTCTTTGCGATACGATAAAGCGTTACATAGATACGGGATACATTACGATCAATCGCGGCTTCGTTAAAGAATCGTATAACCGTTTCATATGAATGGTAAGGCGGATGCAGCAATATTTCCTTGTGCCGCAGGATGTCCAATAGCCGTAGGTTTGGCTCCAGTTCGATTTTCGCCTGGGGCCATTGTTCGTTGAGGTAATGAGCATCAAATAATGGGAGCGACGAAAGGTCCTTCATATTGTGATATACGCCTCCTTTCACAAAGGACGCTCCTGTAAGTCCCAATTGTCTTGCTAACATCCCAACGGTTTCTTGTGGCGCATCCCCCTGAAACAAAAATCGCGTGGCCAGGCCAAAATCCCTTTTAATAATTTGACGCTCGATCTTTCTGGCGAGGTTCCCTGTGTACTCATCTTTAAGATCCAATTCCGCATCTCGGGTAACTTTAAAACTAAAGCATGATATGCTCTCCTGGTCCCCGAAAATTTCAGACAGATTATTCCGAATGATGTCATCAAGAAACAAGATGAATTTCTTCCCGTTTCTAATCACAGAAAAGAAGCGTGGCAACTGGTCAGAAGGTATGTCGACAATGTAGTGCTTCTCTCCCTTCTTTGTCTTAGCGGTTACCAGCAGATAGAGCTTGTTATTCTCCGGAAAAAAATTCTTTTGGCCATTTAGCTCCTTTATGAGAAGGAATCCGGCCACCTCGGTAAGGAAGTACTCGTTTATTTCATTTATAATTTCATCAGGAAGTTCCTGACTAAAGAGCAGCCATACGCCCTGGCTGGCGAGTTCTGGAATAATGTGCGACGAAAGTATGGCGCCAAAGCTCTGCTGCTGAAGATCAATTGAATCCTTAACTTTGTCGACGATCCGGTCATCAGCAACGACGTTTTTGGCAATACTGTTAAGAGCCAGCAATGCCGGCATACGAACACGATAAAATTCATCCAGGTTAGAAGAGAAGATCGAAAGAAATTTTACGCGTTCAAGTAAGGGAATGCTCAATCGCGCGGCCTCCAGGAGTAGCCGTTCGTTAAAAGAGAGCCAGCTTAGATCGCGGTTAAAGAAGGTATTGTTCATAGTACTTCAAGCAAAAAGCATTTAGCGGACTCTTCAATTTAATGATGTGCTGTTCCAGTTTTTCCCGTTGGGAAACACCGAATTGAATTACACGGCAACAACAAATCGGCATCGGGATTTTACGGGCAAAATATGCGGGTCATCGCCGGAAGTTCAGAATAATTTCGCGAAAAACTAGATTTCCTTTCATTCCGGGCGCGTAATGACCGGGAATTGGTCAACTGATACGCTCATGGGGGACAGAATTGTGCCGCCGGACCTTTCACGAGCTGACGCGCAATTTTATTGATGCCGGGTTCGAACACAATTATTGCATATCTTAAAGAAAAATAGATCGGACCAGCAATATGAACAAAATCAAACGAGAAGATGTCAAACAAGAAGTGTTCGATCTTTATGACGACTACGCTCACAACAGAATTGACAGACAGGAGTTCATGCAGAAAGTGTCAACCTACGCGGTCGGGGGACTTACTGTAGGTTCGCTCATGAGTTTCCTGATGCCCGACTACAAGGCAATCCAAATCAGGCAAGGTGACGCCCGCCTGAAATCAGAATACGTAAATTATCCATCTCCGAAAGGCGGTGGCACAATCAAAGCCTTGTTATCCAAGCCGGCGGATGCCAAAGGGAAGCTGGGCGGAATTGTTGTCATCCATGAAAACAGAGGCCTGAACCCGCATATAGAGGATGTTGCGCGGCGTGCCGCGTTGGCCGGATTTGTTTCGATAGCGCCGGATGCGTTAACACCGTTGGGTGGCTATCCAGGAAATGATGATCAGGGCCGGGAGTTGCAAAACAAGCGTGACAGAAATGAAATGCTTGAAGATTTTATTGCCGCAGCCGGGTTTCTGAGAGGCCATCAGGACTGCAACGGCAAAGTGGGTGCTGTTGGGTTTTGCTTTGGCGGCTGGATTGCAAACCTGATGGCCGTGAGAATTTCATCTTTGGCAGCATCTGTTCCATTTTATGGTGGACAACCGGCTATAGATGATGTGCCGAAAATAAAAGCGCCGCTTGTGCTTCATTATGCGCAGCTCGACTCGCGTGTCAATGAAGGTTGGCCGGCTTACGAGACAGCGTTGAAAGAAAACAAAAAAGAATACACTGCCTACATGTACGCCAACACAAACCATGGCTTTCATAACGACACGACGCCGAGGTATGACAAAGCAGCTGCCGAGCTGGCCTGGTCAAGGACGATAGATTTCTTCAACGAGAAGCTGAAATAGCGTTGATCAGCCTTCAGAAAACAAACGTTACCCTACTAAAAATGTTATTGAAGCGCAGTTACGCTGAGGTGGTATGATCCATATCGCGAGCGGGACGATACACGATTGCGTGGAATGGCCAACCTTTCTGACTGCAAATGGCCGCGAAACAAACTGTGCTGAAATCCCATCGATCGAGTTTCCTCGTATCTCAAAAAAAAAGCTATGAAGAACTACAAACCCACAACACACCTTCTGCTGGTGGCAATCGCGTTTTGCACGCTGACCAGCTGTGAGAACGACGACAACAAAATGATGGCGGAGATTGACAAGCCAGATCTCGAATTCTATGGACTTTCAGGAGACAACAGACTAATAAAGTACAATGCAAACGATCCTGAAACGGCCCTAAGCGAAATATCCGTGACAGGCGTCGCAGCTGATGAACAAGTTGTCGCTATAGATTTCAGGCCGGCGACCGGACAGTTGTATGGCATCACTAACCTTAGTCGCCTTTACATTATCAATCACGCTTCGGGAATAGCCACACCGTTAGGAAGCGGACCATTTTCGCCTGGCATCACGGGTAATATTCTTGGTTTTGACTTTAATCCAACTGTTGACAGGATACGACTGGTAACCTCAGCGGGTCAAAACATGCGGCTGAATCCTGAAACCGGTACAGTCGCCGCCCTCGACTTAACAATAAATCCTGGTGGAACTTTAATCTCAGCCGTGGCATATGATAACAATGTCGCCGGATCAAGCTCCACAACCTTATTCGATATTGATCTTTCCGCAAATGTACTTTACAAACAAGATCCACCAAATGATGGAAAGTTAGTCGAGGTCGGCTCACTTGATATCGATGAAAATGCTACGGATGCAGGATTTGACATTTCCTTCGACAACACAGTTGCCCTTGCCGCGATGAGAAACGGTGCTAGCTCAGTTTTATATCAGGTTGCCCAGCGCCGCGGCAACCTCCCCGATACGGTCGATCGACTCCAGATCGAACGGATCGCGGAACACGACGATGACCTC
>JANNPM010000421.1:0-20432 GCA_031400145.1 Chryseolinea sp.
CCACATCGTCAGGGCTTTCACCGCCGTCGATGCGCAGTGCAGTATTCCCCATTTGCCATTGCCGCACCATGCGGTGGTAATACTCGCCTTCCGAAAGTGTAATCTTGTATCCTTCTTTATTTCCCCAGCTGATTTCATTTAATCCCACTAACGCCTCGGTCGGAATGCCAAGGTCAATGAACGCCTGGATTGATTCCGTCGTGCGCCTGAGTTTAGACGTATAAATTTTATCAAAAGCGATCCCCTTGTACCTGTCAAAGAACGCTTTCGCCTGTTCTCTGCCGCGATTATTCAAACTGCTGTCTACACCACTGCCCTGGACAATATTCTGAAGGTTAAAGTCAGTCTGGCCATGACGTACAATGTAGATTTTTTTGCTGGTCAATTTTGGGTTATTTTGGCCGCAAAATAGGAAATTACTGTTTCTGCATGGAGCTCTGCTAAAGTTTAATGGGAATATTTAAAACGGAGCTGACGGTATCCGATTTGAATGCCTTGGCGCCTAATACCCTGGCGCAACAGCTGGGTATCGAATTTCTTACCATCGGCGAAGATTTTCTGGAAGCAAGAATGCCTGTTGACGGAAGAACCCATCAGCCATTGGGTATGTTACACGGCGGCGCATCGGTCGCCTTGGCTGAAACCGTCGGCAGTTTAGCAGCAACGCTTTGCGTGGACGGAACAAAACAGTATTGCGTTGGGTTAGAAGTGAATGCTAATCACATACGCCCGGTAATGAATGGGTTTGTGTTCGCCATGGCAAAGCCTGTGCATGTTGGGAAAAGAACACAAGTGTGGGAGATTCGGATCTCTAATGCACACGGAGATCTGGTTTGCCTTAGCAGAATAACCATGGCAGTAATTGACAAAAAGAACTGAGGTGAACCATCGACCGGGAATTGCAGAATCGTCGTTTTTACATACTATTTCGGAATCTCAGATGATCTCGGCCCTCATTGGCCTGGCAGTCCGGAATCATTACGCTCTCGCCTTGTGGCGTTTGCCCAACGACCGAACGCACAGCTTGATTATTTCACGCAAAATCACCTGGATAAAGCAACAGGAGCCACTGGAAACCCTCCCGCCGGGGTTTATTTTCGCCCCATTTGATCATTCCCTGGACCGGATATTTCTACAAGGAGATATCTGTTTGTCTTTTGAAGATAACGTCCTGAAGCTGCCCGCTTCCCAGGTCGAGGTAGCCTCACTAGGTTGGCTGCAGTCGGAGCTAAAAAAGAACTTGGTGAACGATACAAGTTTCTATAAAATTGAATTTTCGCAACCTGTGATGGCAAAGAGCGCGTATCTCAACCTTATCGGGGAGGCTATACGCGAAATCGAAACGTTGCAGCTTCAAAAGATCGTGCCCTCGAGAACAGCGCTGCTGGATATCAATCCGGAGTTCGACGTTGCCAGCGCCGTTGAGATGCTTTGCCAGTCGAACCCCGATGCATTGATATCCTTTGTGACGACGCCTTCGTCGGGCAGCTGGATTGGCGCTACCCCCGAATTGCTGGTGAGTGTTAAAAATAATGTTTTCAGGACTGTCGCGCTCGCCGGTACTCAGCGCTATGTGGGACAGAACCTACCGTCAGTCGCCTGGACCCAAAAGGATATTGAAGAGCAGGCCCTTGTTGAGCGCTACATTATCAGCTGCTTCAAAATGATCAGGTTGCGCGAATATGAGGAGCATGGACCAAAGACAGTTGTTGCAGGAAGTTTACTGCATCTTAAATCAGACTTCGAGGTAGACATGCAGGCAACAAATTTCCCCCAGCTGGGTACTGTTATGCTGAAACTGCTACATCCGACTTCGGCCGTTTGCGGATCACCATTACCGGCCGCGTTGAATTTCCTCAAGCGCCATGAAATGTATGAGCGTCAGTTTTATACCGGCTATCTTGGCCCCGTCAATTTTAATCGCGAAATACAGCTGTATGTCAACCTGCGCTGTGCGCAGTTGGTCGAAGGCAAGGCAGTATTATATGCTGGCGCCGGAATTACGATCGATTCAGATCCGCAGCAGGAATTGGAAGAAACTGAAATAAAGATGCAAACGATGCGGAGTATACTTTCTGGGAGTTTGCTTAATTAGCGCCTGCACATAAGCGCACCACATGAAAGCACGCCTACAACCCATTTACGATATAGCAGCGCTTTGCGCAGCGCGGGGATTAACACAGGCTGTACTTTGCCCCGGGTCGCGCAACGCACCCCTGATACTCGGTTTCACCAGGCAGCCGTCAATAAAATGCAGAACGATCAGCGACGAACGCAGTGCGGCGTTTATCGCATTGGGTCTGGCGCAGTCCACCGCACTCCCGACACTGCTCGTGTGTACATCAGGGTCTGCCGTATATAATTTTGCACCTGCGGTTGCCGAGGCATTTTTCGGCCATACCCCATTGCTGATTATTACCGCCGACCGGCCAAACGAATGGATAGCCCAGCAGGACGGCCAAACCATTTTTCAGGAGGGCATCTTTGGGAAACATGTAAAGGGATCCTATCATCTTCCACAGGATTATGAACATCGCGATACAGAATGGGGAATCAACCGGACAATAAACGAAGCTATCAACTTGAGTCTGCAGGAGCCTGCCGGTCCTGTGCACATAAATATCCCCTTTCGCGAACCCTTGTATCCGGATGGCGAAGATATGATTACCGGCAGCGGTGACGTAAGGGTCCTGAACAACCACACATCGCATCAGATATTAACTGAACAGCAGAAAGTGTTCATATCTGATCAGTGGCCATCCTTTCACCGCATTCTATTGGTTGCCGGGCAATACGAACGAAGTGAGAGCAGGTTACAAGCTGTCGGTCACCTGATCAGGCAGCACAATCTGCCGCTTGTTGCCGATATATTGACAAATCTCCACGCGATTCCAGGCAAGATTGGACATGCCGAGCTATTTCTTGGTGCTGCAAGTGAGGAAGTAAAGCGGAGCTTGCAACCCGATCTTTTGATAACTTTTGGAAATAGCGTGATTTCAAAAAATCTCAAGTTGTTTTTGAGGAACTTTCCTGCGCGCGTTCATTGGCACATCCAGCCGGCAGGTCTCGTGGCGGACACCTATAAGTCAATTACGGAAATATTTCAGCTTGCGCCCGATGGCTTCTTCAATTTTATCAGTGGTATTTCGCGTGTCCAGAGTTTTGAAATTCAAAGACAAAACAATTACGCCAGGCTATGGGAGGTTGAGGAAAGGCGGGCGCAAAGAACGATAGATGAATTCTTTCCGCAGCAGGAGCTCGCCGAGCTTGAGCTGACTAAAGAGGTGATTAGAAATTTACCTGCTGACTGTAACCTTCACCTGGCCAATAGCATGAGCGTTCGCTATGCGAACTATGTAGGACTTCAGGAAAGCCATGCATCTGTGCGCGTATACTCCAACCGTGGTACAAGTGGTATTGACGGCTGTACAAGTACGGCCATGGGTCATGCTCTTGCTGGAAGCACACCCAACATCCTGATAACGGGGGACATGGCTTTCTTTTATGACAGGAACGCTTTCTGGCACAACTATCCTGTCGCCAATCTGAAGATTGTAGTACTAAATAATCACGGCGGCGTTATCTTTAAATTGATCGATGGCCCTGGCATGTTACCTGAAGCGGATGAGTACTTTGTCACAAATCAGCGGCTGGATGCCAGGAAACTTTGTGAGGAATTTGGTTTCGAATACCTGAAGCTGGATTCAAAACGCAAAATGAAGAATCTTCTCAGGTATTTGATGGAGCCGGGCGAGACTATTAAGGTTCTGGAACTCGACTCTTCCATTGCATTAAACAAAGGCACTTTCGATGAACTTAAATTGAAAATAAAGAAAACCTATGAACAATAAGTTTCCCTGGAGCCGGATCAAGGACTATAATGATATACTTTTCCACAAGTTTGAAGGAATTGCGCGGATCAGCATCAACAGACCGGAAGTTCATAACGCCTTTACGCCCGTAACGGTAAGCGAGATGATCAACGCCGTGAACCACTGCAGGGAGGATGCCGAGGTGCGTGCAATCATCCTCACCGGAGAAGGCGGCAAGGCATTTTGCAGTGGTGGTGATCAAAGCGTCCGCGGCCACGGAGGATATGTTGGACCCGACGCAACGCCCAGGCTAAACGTTCTTGATTTGCAGAAATTGATCCGTTCCATTCCAAAGCCTGTGATCGCAGCGGTAGCAGGCTGGGCCATTGGCGGCGGACACGTTTTGCATGTGGTATGTGATCTTACCATTGCTGCAGAAAATGCCCGGTTTGGCCAGACAGGGCCGAAAGTTGGAAGTTTCGACGGAGGATTTGGTGCGTCGTACCTTGCCCGGATCGTCGGGCAAAAGAAGGCACGGGAAATCTGGTTCCTGTGCGATCAATACGATGCGAACGATGCGTTCCAAATGGGACTCGTTAACAAAGTTGTTCCACTGGAAGCGTTAGAAGAAACCGCCGTGGAATGGGCGAGGAAGATCATGGCTAAAAGTCCATTGGCAATCCGGCTGCTGAAAAGCGCTTTCAATGCCGAGCTCGATGGCCAGGCCGGCATTCAGGAACTTGCGGGAAATGCAACGCTGCTTTATTACCTGACAGAAGAAGCTAAAGAAGGCAAAAACGCATTCCTTGAAAAGCGCGATCCTGATTGGTCTAAATATCCTCAATTCCCATAAATGTCTTATGAAGAGCTTATTTTTCAATGTTGACATAGAGAAGCGTGAAGTAATTACAACGTTACAAAAAATGCCCACAAACGTCCAGTTGACAGGCCGATGCATATTTATGACTACGATAGTTTAATAGTTGACGGACTGACTATACATATTGATGATGTCATCGCGGGCAAGCAAGTTCCCGCGACAGGCGCTGAAGGCGCGCTGTTTTCATTTATTCAACAATGGTTCGCTGGTCAGGAAAACTTCAGTCTGAAAACGAGTGGCTCTACCGGTACGCCGAAATCGATAACGATTTCACGGCAACAGATGATCGCGAGTGCACTGCGTACAGAACAGGCAATTGGTTTGAAACAGGGAGATGTTGCATTGGTTTGCCTTCATCCTGATTATATCGCCGGCAAAATGATGTTGGTCCGGTGCTTTGTCACAGGAATGAAGATCGTCTTTGTATCGCCTTCAAGCAACCCCTTCCAGAAACTTGGGGATCGTGAGATAGATTTTTGCGCTTTGGTTCCGTTACAGATCCATGATATACTGCAAAGCTCCTATAAAGAACGACTTCAACGTGTTAAACTGGTATTGACTGGTGGAGGCGCATTGGACCCTGTAACCGTAAAAAGCCTTCAAGAGTTGGAATGTCGTTGCTATGCGACTTACGGCATGACGGAAACGGTGTCGCATATTGCGCTGCGCTTGCTAAATACTGCGAATGCTACACCTCACTACGTTGCGCTGCCAGGAGTTGCGTTGAGTCTTGACACACGGGGGTGTCTTGTTATTGATTGCGACGCGTTGCCCCATCGAGTCTTTACAAACGATGTAGTGGAACTGCTGGACAACGAACGTTTCATTTGGCTTGGCAGATGGGACAACGTGATAAATACCGGAGGCGTGAAAATCATCCCGGAACCGATCGAGGAGAAGATTGAAAGAATTTTTCGGGCCGCTGCAATTAAGAATAGATTTTACCTGGGCAGCGTACCGGATCGGAGGTTGGAAAATAAAATTGCGCTGGTGATAGAAGGCTCGGTATCACGGAAACTCGTGCGTTCTTCTTTGCTCGCATTAAAACTTGAAGAGCCTTATGGCTTTCCCAAATTGATTTTATTCAGCCCTGCATTCATTGAGGCCGCCAATGGAAAGGTTAATCGCAGCGAAACGACAATACAGGCGCTGCAATTGGACCATTCGTCGGTGTGATACGTTATCCTGCCGAGTGTATTTTTATGCAAACACCTCAAACACCGGTCCAATTGTAGCCTGTGGAGGGCCTACGCAATGGTTTGCTATTTTTTTTCAGATTTATAGGTTACAAGGGTGTCGTTTTTTTAATTAAATTTAAATGGCTTTAAGTTGATTTTAAAAATTTCGCCCCTGTGTTTTGGTGAAGTCTTTAAAGCAATCGTTATGCGGGTATACCAAAACTGGTATCATGAGAAAAGTACTGTTAATTGAAGACGATGTGTTGCTTTGCTGGCTTTTAGAAAAGATTCTAAAAGACAAATTCAGCGTGACTGTTATGAATGACGGGCTTCAAGCCTGGAAGTGGCTTTGTTTCAGTGAAAATATTCCCGACCTGATCGTATCTGACCTCAAAATGCCGTCTCTTGGGGGATTGGAGTTACTTGAGCATATAAGCAATGATGTAATCCTAAGACATGTACCGGTGATTATCCATTCTGGCTATGAGGACGCCAGCAAGCGGAAGCAATGTCTGGATCTTGGCGCGTTCTCCTATCTTGTAAAACCATTTGAACCTGAATTCCTTGTTTCAGAGGTTCAACGCGCGGTAGAATTCCGAACGAAGGCGTCCTTGCAGGCAAACGCTGAAGCACTTAGCGACCCTGCGATTCAGTAGTGAGCCGGTCGATGAACTGAACGTATCCCTCTACATCTTTCAGTTCAACGCCAATCATCGCTTCCAACGCGATCCTTTGCTGATTAAACAACGACCTCGCCTGGATAATCTCCTCCTCTTTAAGGTAATATGCCTGTGACGTGGTGCGGTACGAGTCTATTGTCATCTCCCCTGCCTTAAACTTCTTTTCTGCGCTCTGAAACATCAGGAAATAATCTTCCTGAATACGCTCCCGGAGTTTAACAACCTTAAACCTCTCTTTAAGTCGTTCCACAGCGAGCATTATATTTTCGCGCACCGAAAGCTTTTTCGTGTTAACATTAAACTCGGTGATCAGTACGTGGTCATTGGCCGCCTGCGCACTTAGGGGCGTTTGAACAAATGTGCTTAGGGGCAATCTTACACCGACGTTGTATCGCGGATAAATTGCCCTTGCCATATCATCGACCTCTTCCCTACCCGTAAATTCATTGTAGTTTCCTTCAACGTAGATGTTATCGAGCCATGACCATCGTGCTTTTGATCGCAATGTCTGCGCCTGTTCGACTTTTTGCATCTCCACCTTGTTGGATGGATGATTTCTCCACGCCATTTGCACAAGTCGCTCTTCAAACGAAACGGCGGTTACTTGCTCCGTAACAATTATTTTGTTGTAGTCGATGCTTTGTGCCGACGCAACAATAGGAATGATGAACAGCAGAAATAAGTATATCCGTTTCATACTTTTTGGATTGTTGTCGTTTCTCTACAATTTGAATTTGTTGTTTGAATATGGCGGTCAGTCACTATTCTCTGAAAGATCGAAGAAATATCTATCCATTATTCAAATCTCACTGAAAAAATAAGAAATTCCCGGGATGTAATTCCTTAAAATGTTTTAAGTCGTGAATGAATGACTGTCAATAGTCGAGCCATCAATCGAAGAAAAAAAATATTTATGATTCTGAATCTCAATCCACACATATTGGACGCATGCTGACACTGGACGATGCGACGCCGGAAGACGTGGAGGTGATAAGGCAGATTGCCGAGCAAACCTGGTGGCCCAGCTACGGCGAAATATTGCCTCCCGATCAGATACGGTATATGCTCGATACGCTTTATGACCGGGAGGCGCTTACGCACATAATGTTAAAAGGGATTCAGAAATTTGTGCTGCTGCGAAATACCGCCGGCGTACAGGGCTTCGTGTCCTATGCCATGAGGGAGAAAGACCCTCGTATGTCCAAAATTCACAGGTTGTATGTTTTGCCAGCGTGGCACCGAAATCGGTTTGGCACTATTCTTCTTGATGACGTGAAGCGCAGGCTACTCAGCACAGATATCCACACAGTGGAGCTCAATGTTGCCCGTAAGAATACGGCAGCCCGGAAGTTTTACGAGAAACTAGGCTTTCATGTTTCAGGAGAAGAGGAAGTTCCGATGGGACCTTATTTGCTGGAGGATTACGTAATGCGCCTGACCTTCTGAGGTGCAACCCAGGGCATTTGGGGAGGCTGATTTGACAGGCCATCGGAGCGTTCTTTGGCGGAAAAGTCTGCGATGAACGTTTGACGGCCGCTTGCATAAACGGAATCCTAAATGCAACTTTGCCAGTTGTTAAAAATTCTGATGTGCTCTGGTATCGCGGCTTTGGAATAACAGAGATAATCTTCATAGGGGGATTTCTCTTCCTGTATAGTATTTATGTGATGCGCGTCCAGCGCATTGCACGCAGACTAAAAACGCCCTTCCGAAATGTCTTTATTAAGTTATTCTTCCGGACCATTTACTTTACGCTTTTTATTGTAGCTGTGCTTGGTCCTTCTTTTGGCGGCTCTAAAAAAGAAGTGACCTCAGTCGGAAAGGACATTATGATCTGTGTCGATCTGTCAAAGTCGATGGATGCATTCGACATTCAGCCCTCGCGCCTGGAAAAAGTAAAGTTTGAGTTGAAAAAGGTTGTAGAAACATTCAACTCCGACCGTATTGGGATCATCATCTTTTCATCGGAGGCATTTATGCAATGTCCGCTGACGTATGATCAGAACGCGCTGAATCTTTTCATTGAGACAATGAACTCCGGCCTGGTACCTTCATCAGGTACAGATTTTGGTCCGCCTTTGCGAATGGCATTGACTAAACTTGAAGAGCCCGAGAAATCGTCGGCTCCTTCCGCTACAACGAAATCAAAAGTAATCCTGCTGATCAGTGACGGCGAGGACTTTGGAGAGGAGACCGACGACGTTATCCGGGAGATTGAAAACAAAGACATAAAGCTCTTTACCCTGGGCGTGGGGACCGAAAAGGGCGGAAATATTCATGATGGCAATTCACTAAAGACTAACAGGCAGGGCCTCATCGTTCTCACAAAACTAAAATCTGAACAACTTATTGCGCTCGCCGGCAAGACCGGAGGACAGTATTTTGAGATCAATGAAAGTAATAACGATGTCTCACGCCTGATAAATACAATCGGAAAGATCGAGGGTCAGCTCCGGGACGCCCGCTATGTGGATGTGACTGCGAACAAGTATTTTTATTTCCTCGCCGTAGCATCCCTCCTGCTTTTACTTGATATTCTGGTCAACATACCAACAATAAGGATATGAGGGTGGTGGCGTTACTTGTTCTTGTCATCAGCGCACTCATAGATCCGGTAAAGATCGGAAAAATCAACAGCCTTAAATCTGAAGCCCGAAAAGCGTATAGTTCCGGTGACTACAAGCTGGCCATTCAAAAATATCGTTATCTCACCGACTCACTACAGGTGACTGAGGATGAAGTCATGCTCAACCTTGCTCATGCGTATTTTCAAACTAAGGACACTACAAATGCCTTTGCGACCTATGAATCGCTCACGGGGAGCGCCAAGCCGCACGTGCGCTCCGCGGCACAGCAGCAACTCGGGATATTGAATCATCAGCAGGGTAAGTTTGAAGAGGCGCTACAGAATTTCAAACAAGCGATAAAAGCCAACATGAAAAATGTCGATGCACGTTACAATTATGAAATGCTCAAGAAGAAAATGGCAGCGCAGAAAGAGAAGGATGAAAAGGATGAAGAGAACAAAAACAAGTCAAAGGAGCCTTCTGAATATGCCAAGAAGCTGAAGGCTCAGGCGGATGCGCTCGCCGCACAATTTAAGTTTAGAGATGCGCAGAATTTAATGTTGGAAGGTGCAAAAAAAGATGCCTCGGTGATGCATTACAGCGACTTTATTGAACGTTTAAAAAGTGTGGTAACTATTGATAAGAAATGAAAGTCTTACCGATCCTTATAATTTTGATTACAGGCCTTACGGTCGGTGCATTGGGTCAGGGTGCCCAGAGTTATTTTAATGCTTCGGCCAACCACTACGTTGGCGACCGGACGGCGCAAGCGCTTCAGACGGTAAATGAAGGGTTGCAGAAATATCCTGGCGATCCCAAGCTGAAAGCTTTAGCCGATAAGCTAAACGAACAAAAAAAGAACGAAAACCAAAAGAAGCAGGACCAAAAAAACAAAGAGCAAGAGCAAAAGGATCGTCAGAAAAAAGAGCAGGAGCAAAAAGAACAACAACAAAAGGAGCAACAGCAACAAGACCAAAAAGAAAAACAGGAGAAAGAAAAGCAAAGCAAAGAGCAGAAGGAAAAGAAGGATAAGGAAGACCTGAAAAAGCAGGAGCAGGGAGACCAGGAAGAAAAACAGGATAAACAAAAGACTTCACCACAGCTTTCTGAAAAATTGCAGCAGATGAAAATCAGTGAGGAGAAGGCAAAGATGATCCTCGAAGCGATGAAAAATCAGGAGATCCAATATCTCCAACAAAACAAGAGAAAGGCGACTAAACCTAAGGAAAAAGACAAACCAGATTGGTAATCGAAGACTCCAATGGAAGAAGTTTTTATCGTTTCAGCTGTACGCACGCCTTTCGGAAGTTTTGGAGGTTCTCTCAGCAGTCTTTCGGCGGTAAACCTGGGAGGTGTGGCTTATCGCGCAGCCATGAAGCAGGCGAATATTGAACCAGGGATTATTGAGGAAGTATTCGTCGGAAACGTGATATCTGCCGGATTGGGTCAGGCGCCCGCCACGCAAGTGGCTGCAGCGGCCGGCCTGGGTTTTGAAATTCCGTGTACCCTGATCAATAAGGTTTGTGCATCGGGCATGAAGGCGGTGATGGTAGGGGCACAATCCATCATGCTGCGGCAACAGGACGCTGTCGTCGCCGGGGGAATGGAAAGTATGAGCAATACTCCTTACTATTTAATGAAGGCCAGGACCGGTTACCGGTACGGCCACAGCGAATTGCTCGACGGTTTACAACTTGACGGACTTACTGATGCTTACAACCACTGCGCTATGGGCGTTTGCGCCGATCAGACTGCAGCGGAAATGAATATCACACGAATTGAGCAGGATGTCTATGCGATTGCTTCCTATAAACGCACAGCGGCCGCATGGGCTGCTGGCAAATTTAACGACGAGGTCATCCCGGTAGAGATCACTGACCGCAAGGGCAACGTCACTATCATCACAGAAGACGAAGAGTACACAAACGTGAACTTTGAGAAGATCGCAGGATTAAAGCCTGCGTTTTCAAAGGAAGGCACGGTAACGGCTGCCAACGCGTCGACATTGAATGACGGTGCTGCTGCTTTAGTGTTGATGAGCCGGGAGAGGGTTGTATCGCTGGGTTTGAAACCATTGGCCAGGATACTTGGGTTTGCGGACGCAGCGCAGGATCCAATGTGGTTCACCACTACCCCTTCAATCGCGATTCCGAAGGCATTAAAAAACGCCAGGATAGGTTCGGGAGACGTTAGCTACTATGAAATTAATGAAGCCTTTTCTGCTGTGGCAATTGCAAATAATCGTAAACTAGGACTAGATCCGGCGGTTGTGAACGTTAATGGCGGCGCGGTGGCGCTTGGCCATCCGCTGGGCGCGTCCGGAGCCCGCATCATCGGCAGCCTGATCCGGGTCCTGAAGCAGAATAACGGAACGTTCGGCGTGGCCGCCATCTGCAACGGTGGCGGTGGGGCATCTGCAATTGTAATTGAGAATGTTTAAGCGCTAACCGGGAAACAATGCGCGGCATAAGTGGTTACCTACAGAATTTCATTTCCTTGCAACCTTCTTCTTTCAGCTTGTGCCTGTGTTTACCTTTATTTTGTATATGCCTGACGGGTCTCTCACAAAATGAGGTGCACACCTACTATGATCAAAATGAGCAGCACATAAAGGAAGAATACTTTACCGCGCCCGGCGATTCCGAAAGCTATGTTGGCGCTTACAAGCGGTACTATGAAAATGGAAGTCTGATGGTAGAAGGAAACTTTGAGGAAGGGAAAAAAGCAGGAGTTTTCACCGAGTATCATGACAACGGTAAGGTTGCACGCAAAATCAATTATGTCAATGGCTTGCGTCACGGGTTGGTACAGGTTTTCAGCGAAGATGGTCTGCCCTATCAGAAGGCGTATTACCAAAACGATATCCTGACTGACAGCATTCAACTATATTTTGACAACGGTAACGTGAAGCGCGAGACTTTTTTCATAAAGGGCCGTCCGGAAGGCCTGGTCAAGGAATATTACCCGAATGGCAAATTGAAGAAAGAGATCACCTATGTTAAAGGAAAGCCTAATGGTGTTACGCGTAGCTTTTACGACAACGGCGGGGTACAGTCCGAGGGGTACTATGAAGACGGAATTCTGAAAGGTTTCTATAAAACTTATTTTGAGAATGGCCAGATTGAAACCATTTCCAAAATGGAAAAGGGCGCGCGGAACGGGGACTTCAAGACCTATGATCGCGAAGGCCATTTAATACTTGAAGGCAGTTTTATGAATACAAAACTTCACGGCAATAACATCGGCTATTTTCCGGACGGTGCTGTCCAGCATCGCTATTCTTATGAGAACGGAAAGAAAACAGGAACCAATTTTGATTATTTTCCTACAGGAAAAGTTAAGGTAAAAGAGCAGGTATCTGCCACCTTCCAGGAGGCAACCATTGCTGAATATAACGAGACCGGCACCCTCGTGGCGGAAAAGAAAATGCGCAACGGTGCTCCCGCGGGATTGTGGACCACTTACGATCAAGCCGGTAAGATCATCAGTAAGGAAACCTATGAGAACGGAAAGCTTACCGGAGTAAAGTATTCTTATTACCCATCCGGCAAAATCCGAAAAGAAGAAACTTATAAAGTGAATTTGCTGGCGGGGCCTGTCAAAACATTTTATGAAGATGGTAAGGCAGAGTCACTCACAACTTACCGCACCAACCGGAAGCACGGCCCGTTTGTATCTTATTACGCAAACGGGAATGTGAGGGAACAAGGCGAATACCTCGCTGACAAAAAGCATGGTGCATGGAAGAGCTATGGCGAGCAGGGCGAGGTTAAGGTAGTGGTGTATCGGGCGGGCGCAGTTGAATAGTTGTGAATTATGAGTGATGAGCTGGTGATGATGAGTAACCTGTGCAGGATCAATCCAGCGCCAAAGTGAGGGCTACCTTCGGCGCACCTTTCCAATAGCGATCTTGAGATAAGGCGACCTTCGAGACCTGCCTCATAACTTCTAAGTCAGCTCACAGGCGCTCTTGACTGCTGCGTTCTTTAATATAAATTACTTCAACTTTTTTACTATGGAGGCAATCAAAGAAACACAGTTTGAGTTTCCCGGACAGACGGGTTTTTACAGGGGAAAGGTTCGTGATGTTTACTATTTCGGCGATGTCATGGCAATGATTGCCACAGATCGCATATCGGCATTTGACGTTATACTGCCACGCGCCATTCCGGATAAGGGCAGAGTACTGAATAAGATAGCGGCTTATAACCTCGAAATAACGAAAGATCTCGTGCCCAACTGGGTGCTGTCAACACCAGACGAAAACGTCACGATCGGGTTTAGGTGTGTGCCGTTTCGGGTGGAGATGGTCATACGAGGCTACCTCGCCGGTCACGCATGGCGAGAATACAAGGCTGGCAGGCGGTTGCTTTGCGGCGTACCCCTCCCCGATGGCCTAAGGGAAAATGGCAAACTACCGGAACCGATCATCACACCGACCACTAAAGCGGTGGTGGGACATGATGAGGATATTTCCAGAGATGAGATACTTGAACGTAGAGTCGTTTCCGATGCCGACTATAAAATGCTGGAAGAATATACGCGCCGCCTGTTCACGGTGGGGACCGAACTTGCCGCTGACCGTGGCCTTATCCTTGTCGATACAAAATACGAATTTGGCAAGCACAACGGGACAATTTATGTTATCGATGAGATTCATACACCGGATTCGTCACGTTACTTTTATCAGGAAGGATACGAGGCCAGACTGCAGGCCGGGCAGCCGCAGAAACAGCTCAGTAAAGAATTTGTAAGACAATGGTTAATAGACAATAACTTCCAGGGAAAAGACGGACAGCAGATACCTGAAATGACTGACGAGGTCGTTGCCAACATCTCTGCGAGATACAAGGAGTTGTATCGGCAATTGCGCGGCGAGTCACTTCCTCCCGTCGATTGTACCCGTGTAACCCAAAGAATTGAACAAATGATCCTGAATTCGATAAATTCAGCTAACTTGGAAACCAAGTAAAACCGAGTCTATGAAGTATACCATTGACAAGCAGGAGAAGTACAGCTTACTGCGTCTGCATGAAGAGAAACTGGATTCGAGTGTTGCGCCGGGTCTGAAATCTGAGTTGATAACATTACATGCTGAGGGCGTAAGAAACATAATCCTGGACCTTGCTGAAGTAAAATATACAGACTCGTCCGGTTTAAGTGCACTGCTCGTTGGAAATCGGATTGTTCAGGAAGAAGGCGGGATCTTTGTCCTTAGCACGCTTTCGGACCATACTATGAAGCTCATCAGAATATCACAGCTTGACAGCGTTCTGAATATCGTTCCTAAGATTGAGGAAGCAATTGACGCAGTCTTTATGCACGAAATAGAAAAAGACCTGAAGGACTCTGAAGGAAACTGAAGAGAAGTCACATCTTTTTAAAGCCAAAGCCGTAACGCTTTGGTTTTCTGCTGAACGTCACAAATGTCCTGACTTGAGTTTTAAAATCACCATCCTGGGTTCTAGCGGCGCACTTCCTGCCTATGGCAGACACCCGTCTGCCCAATTGGTCGAAATTCAAAACCGATCGTTCCTTGTGGACTGTGGCGAAGCGACCCAAATGCAGCTGATGCGGCTCCAGGTGAATTTTCATCGTATAAGTCACATCTTCATAAGCCACCTGCACGGAGATCATTACCTTGGCCTGATGGGACTCATTTACACCATGCACCTTCAGAAACGCGTCAACGACCTCCACATTTATAGTCACCGTGGGCTGGACGAAATCATAATAACGCATCTGCAATATTCAAGGTCTGCGCTGGTCTATAAGATCATTTTTCACCGCCTCGAGAAAGGATTGCAAGCGGTATTGTTTGAGGACGATGCACTCACGATAGAGACTATCCCGCTATCACATAAGATCCGTTGCTCCGGCTTTCTGTTTCGAGAAAAATCAAAACCTCGGCGCATCGACAAGGCTTTACTACCGGCAGGCCTGATGATCCAACAGATTGGCAACCTCAAAAATGGAGACGATGTCTTGGATGAAGCAGGTAACATTCTTTACCGGAACATTGATCTGACCAAGGAGCCCAGGAAATCAAGAAGCTATGCTTACTGCTCGGATACGGCATTTGAGAAGAACTTAGTCGAGCAGATACGGCATGTCGATCTGCTATATCACGAAGCTACTTTTGTCGATGCCGACGAGATGAAGGCCCATGAAACAATGCATAGCACCGCCAGGCAGGCAGCGTCAATCGCCCAATTGGCGGAAGTGAATGCCCTATTGCTGGGGCACTTTTCCGCACGCTACAAAGACCTTGATCTGTTATTAGAAGAGGCAAGGTCAATATTTCCCAATTGTAAACTTGCCGTCGAGGGAGAGGCATTTACCGTCGATGATTAAGGAACCATCCGCTGATTACAAGCTTCAGCACAAGCGCAACCGGTTGTTCGTTATGCTGTCTGGCATTTTCATCACCAATGCCGTCCTGGCGGAAATGATCGGTGTAAAAATATTCTCCGCCGAAGCAACCCTGGGACTGCCACCGGCTCATTTAAATATCCTTGGGTTTGTCATGGACTTTAACCTGACAGCCGGCGTGGTGATCTGGCCGTTCGTGTTTATCACCACAGACCTTATCAATGAATACTTTGGAAAGCCAGGGGTAAAGCAGATCAGCTACTTCACAGCGGCGCTGATCGTTTATGCTTTTTGTGTAATCTTTATTGCCATACGGCTTTCACCCGCTGATTTCTGGATAGATGCCAACGGTAAGGATGCGGACGGCAACATTTTCAATATGGACTTCGCATTCAATAAGATTTTCGGTCAGGGTCAGCGGATCATCGTCGGATCCCTGGTCGCATTTATATTGGGCCAGCTGGTGGATGTGTTTGTATTTCAGCAGTTGCGTAAACGTACGGGCAATAAATATATATGGCTCCGGGCAACGGGGTCGACACTTATCTCACAAGGCGTAGATAGTTTCGTTGTTCTTTACATCGCATTCGCGGGAGTGTTCACTAATCAACAAATAATTGCTATCGGCATCACCAATTACATTTACAAGTTTATGGTAGCCATTGCGTTAACACCACTGATCTATCTGGGTCACGCAGCGATAGACAGGTACCTGGGCAAGGAAAATGCAAGCCGCCTTTCAGAAAATGCCGCCGAAGAAAGCCAGGGCTTTTTTTAAGTTATCTTCTCCTTAGGTTATCACAAATGATCGCGGCAGCGACAGCGGCATTCAATGATTCGCCGCCGCCCAACCGGGGTATGGTGATCCTATCGGTGATAAATGGTTCAAGGGAGGTTGAAATACCTTTCGCTTCATTCCCGATAAGTATCAGGCCGCCGTCTCTGAAATCGGTTTTGTGGACGTCTTCGCCGTCCAGGTAGGTGCCAAAAACCTTACAGTCAGCCTTCCTGAGATACTCAAGCAATGAAGTATAATACACAGCTACTCGTGTAAACGAACCCATGCTCGCGGTGATTACCTTTGGGTTATAAAAGTCAGCTGATTCATCTGATGCAATCACCTTTCGAATCCCGAACCAATCTGCCGTTCGTATCATAGTTCCCAGATTCCCGGGGTCACGGATGTCATCCAGCATCAAGGCGAACTCATGTCGTTCTGCCCGGATGAATTCATTGGCCTTCATACCGGCTAAAGCCAGCGCTGAATCATTCGATTGAAATGAACCCAATGGCTCCAATTCTGCTACGGTAACCTCAAATGTTTCGACGCCAGCCGGAATATCAAGTGATTTCAGAAAGTCCCGCACCCCAATGATCATCACTACCCCGAATGTAGAATTTAGCAGTTCCCTTATACTCTTGGCCCCCTCAACGACAAACAATTGTTCCTGTTTGCGGTATTTCTTTATTTGCAGGGATTTGACAAACTTGATTTTTGCTTTTGAAAGCATTTTCTGACGCTTGAGTACCTCGAAAAATAGATATTTTCTTTTAATTCTCTCACTGATGGTGACCGCCTCAGGTTGCCTGGGCACAAAGCATTTAAAGGAAAATGAAAAGCTTCTCTACCGGCAGCGCATCGAAGCCCCTAACTTTATAAATGAAGAGGAGATGCGAAGCCTTTTCGCTCAGCGACCGAATCGAAAATTTTTGGGGCTACCCTTATCACCACTGGTTAGCATTTATTACTTCGGATACAAAAGATACGATCAGGAGAAATTCATCCTCAAGAGAGATGCCTTGGAAAAAAAATATGATCAGCGCATAGCAGACGAAACGGAGCCCAAGAAGATCAACAAGTACCTTTTCAAGAAACAGAAAAAGGTATCGAAGATCAGCTCCTATATTGAAAACGGAAACCTCTGGATGCAATGGGGCGAACCACTCTCAATATTTGACAGTGGTCAGGTTACGCTTACACAAGAGAAATTCAAGAGCTATCTTTTCTCGAAAGGCTACTTTAAAAATTTTGTAACGAATGAAGTCGCTCCTCAGGGCAAGCTCGTTCGTGTACGCTATAAACTGAACCCGGGTAAAGCATATTTTGTGGACTCTATTCTCTACAACGTGCCGGACACTGCCATTTTGAGAATCATCAATGATCATGTTGATGACAGCTTTCTTGAAAAAAATGCTCGGTACGACCAGGAGGATTTTACGAAGGAGCGCGAGCGCATGGATCTTCTTCTGAAAGACTTTGGGTACTATGATTTCAGTCGTCAGTATGTCGATTACCAGATTGACACCGCATTTAAGACTCCGGACCGCAGGGTGGCAGTCATAATTTCAATTAAGGAGCCGGCTAAGCGCGGATACCATAAAAAGTTCAAGATCGATACCATCACCTTCACAACAGATGTGGGCACAACAATCGCAGGCGTTGAGCGGACGAACAGGTCATACCGCGATATTCAGTACAAATACTATGACAACAGCTATAATCTAAAGATCCTTAATCAACGTGTCTTTATCAGACCGGAAGAACATTACAGCAGAACAAAAACCCTTAACACTCAGCGACAGCTCGGCAATGTGGATGCTTTCAAGTTTGTGAACGTGAATTATGATACCTCAGGCGGAAAATTTATTGCGAACATATTTGCCAGTCCGTTGTCACGGTATGAATGGACTAATGAGGCTGGTGTAAATGTGACGCAGGGATTTCCCGGGCCCTTCTACAGCATATCTTTTAAGAAGCGGAATGTCTTCCGGGGCATGGAGACTTTCGATTTGAGTGGCAGGTTCGGTTTCGAAGGCGTCGCCTCGGCCACGAGCAGCCAGAATGTCTATAGGAGTACTTCGGCCGGATTAAATGCATCCCTGACATTTCCACAATTTATATGGTTTTTCACCGAACGACGGCGTATCAAGTTTGCTGCCTACAATCCAAAAACGCGTTTCACTGCCGGATATACTTACAACGATAGGCCTGAATACAGGCGTGCGCTGTATTCCATCAATGGTATCTATACGTGGCAGAACAACAAGAAGACCATGTACTCCCTTAGCCCTGTCAGTCTGAGCGTTATCGACACGGCCAACCTTTCCACGGACTTCAAAAGATTGTTGGTGGAAGAGGACTCTCTGGGCAACAATGCCTTGATCAATTCATTCCGACCCTCCTTTGTAAACAGCATCACATTCGGCATTACATGGAATCTCAACAACTACGGAAATGCCGAACACAACTCCAGCTTCATACGAGTCCAGTTAGAGAGTGGCGGAACGCTGTGGAATTTCGTCGATCCTGCATTCATCAACGATCTTGGCTTACAATATTTCAAGTATATCCGGTTCAGCCTTGATCTCAGAAAAGTCGATCCCCTGGATAAGAATACCGTGCTGGCGTACCGGTTCAATTCGGGGTTTGCCTATTCCTATTCCGATAATGAAAGCCTTCCCTACGAGAAGTTCTTCTTTGCGGGGGGAAGCAACAGCATCCGTGCCTGGCGGCCCAGACGCCTTGGACCAGGCTCTTCACCGCCAAATACTGCAACAGACCCTGAAGGGGACGGACTCTTCGATTATAGCATAGAAAAGCCATCTGACATACTCCTTGAGGCTAGCATTGAATTACGTCAGAAATTGTTTGGCTTTGTAAACGGCGCGCTGTTTCTTGACGCTGGCAACGTCTGGAATTTCCGACCGCAGAACGTGGAGGGTGATGATGGCACGATTGTAAAAGATTACAGTTCGCAATTTAGTGCTGATCGCTTCTTCAGAGAGATTGGCGTTGGTACAGGCTTTGGCCTTAGATTCGATTTCAGCTTCCTTATTCTGCGCTTCGACGTGGGAATGAAGTTATACGATCCTGCACGTGAGAGAGGTGATAAATTTGTGCTGGATGAAGTTCGGTTCTTCCGGCCATATGCAACGAGGGCCAGTGACGGAAGCTATTACAATTTTCGAGAGCCGGTGATTTACAATGTAGGTATCGGCTTCCCATTTTAATAGGGCCGCTGAGAATTGCGTCGCGCTAAACCCAATCTATCCCCTTCCTCAAGTAATCAAGGGTCTCCGCTTCGTTTGAAGCCTTGTCAACGTCATGCCTGTACGTCCATGCAGCCTGCGGTGGCAGGCTCATCAGAATGGATTCTGTGCGCCCGTCCGTGTCAAGCCCGAATTTTGTTCCCCGATCCCATACGAGATTAAATTCCACGTAGCGTCCTCGCCTTATCGACTGCCAATTTTTCTCCTTCTCTGTATAAGGCACCGAAGCGTTACGCGAAAGAAGCTCAACGTAAACACGCGCGAAGGCTGATCCCACATCCTTGACAAAAGCAAACCGGGACTCTTTTGTAAATCCGTCTCCGTCTTTCAGATAGTCGAAAAATATTCCCCCTATGCCACGAGTTTCATTTCGATGCTTTATGAAAAAGTAGTCATCTGCCCAATTCTTAAAGGTTGGATAGTAGTCTGCATGATGCTTATCGCAAATGCTCTTGAGCTGTTGATGAAAATATATTGCGTCTGCCGGCAGGACATAATGCGGCGTAAGATCGATACCCCCGCCAAACCACCAGGTGCCATTGCTCATTTCAAAGTACCGGACATTCATATGGATGATCGGCATCCACGGATTGAAGGGATGGATAACGATGGACACTCCGGTGGCGAAAAATTCCGAGTCTTCACTCCCATCGAGATTCAAGGATTGTAGCATCGGCGCCGGTGTCTTTCCCCAGACTGCCGAAAAATTAACGCCGCCCTTTTCAATATAATTACCGTCAAGGGCAACTCGCGTAATGCCACCTCCACCGCCTGGCCGTTGCCATTCGTCCGCAATGAACCTGGCCTTTCCATCGGCTTCCTCCAAGCGGGAACAGATATCCGTTTGTAGCTGGCTGAACCAATCGCGTATACTTCCCGTAATGACCATTTGA
>JANNPM010000426.1:0-7572 GCA_031400145.1 Chryseolinea sp.
CGACTATATTAGGTCGGGCAGGTAACGGTTTAAATTTTTTAGGAATGGAATCATAATTTCGTCTGCCCATAATAACGTGATGGCCTTTCGTCGTTTCCATAAAATATTTCATATCGTCAGGAAGCTTCCATGGAAGATCATTGTTTTTGCCAATGACCCGGTTCTCGCTGCGCGCTGCTATCAATGATATAAGCATCTAAATGATGGCGCAAATTTTTTTTGCTTTGCAATCTAAGTCAGATCTTATTCCCGCGGAAAAAATCCCTGATATTCATTTTGCGTTTCCCCGCTGGTTGAAGCTCGTCGATGGATAGCCAGCCGTCCGATGTCTTCACATAAAGATAATTGACGTTATCCGTCCGGAGCTCGCCAGGGTTGGCCTCGTCGTTGTGCAAGACAACGGATACCAAAAATATTTTATAGGTATTTCGGGATAACAAACTCCAGGCTAGGGGAAACGGATTCAGCCCCCTGACAAAGTTCCTGATGTCTTCGCTGGTTTGATCCCATTTTATTTCACATGTCTCACGGAATATCTTTGGAGCGTGTTTCAAAATTACTGACGCCTGTTGGGCAACTGCAGGATAGTATCCCGATTGAATTGCCTCTACGGTTTTCAAAACCAGCCCGCTCCCTTTAATCATAAGGCGCTCATAGAGCATGCCTACGTTATCCGTTTCCTGAATTGATTCTCTTTCCTGATAGATGATGCTCCCGGTGTCAATTTCATGCTTCAAGAAAAAAGTGGTCACGCCCGTTTCTTTTTCGCCGTTGATTATTGCCCAGTGAATTGGCGCTGCACCGCGATACTGGGGCAGGAGGGACGCATGAAGATTGAAGGTGCCGATCTCGGGCATGGCCCATACACTTTCAGGAAGCATCCTGAAGGCAACGACGATCTGCAGGTTAGCATTATAGCTCCTGAGCTCGCTTAAAAATTCCGCTGCCTTAAGATTAGGAGGCTGGAGAACAGGAATATTATGCTTCAAGGCGCATTCTTTCACCGGCGAATGAACGATCTTTTGTCCCCGACCCTGAGGCTTGTCAGGCGAAGTAACGACAGCCACCACATTGTAATCGTTCAGGATCAGCGCCTGAAGACTTGGAACGGCAAATTCCGGGGTTCCCATGAAAATGATCCTCAATTTCGGCATTCGATTGGCAAAGGTTGTCAATAGCTCATTTCAGGTCTCTCAGTTCCGTACGCATATACTTCTTACACACCGGGCACTCCTGCCACAGGTGACCACGCGCGGGGCAATACGTTCTTCCGAAGTAGATGATCTGGAGGTGAGACTTCTTCCATTTCAATTGGGGGATGAGCCGCTTCAGGTCGTGCTCAGTTTGTGCTACATTTTTGCCACTTGTCAGACCCCACCGGTATGCCAGCCGATGTATGTGAGTGTCAACAGGGAAGGCGGGCTTGCCAAACCACTGCGTCATGACTACCGAAGCAGTCTTGTGGCCCACTGCCGGAAGCGATTCCAACGCTTCGAAAGTATCGGGAACCTGACCGCCATATTGATCCAGCAAGATCCTTGAGAGGCCGTAAATGCCTTTGGACTTCATGGGTGATAGTCCGCAGGGCTTGATGATCGCGCGTATTTCTGACTCAGACATTTTTACCATATCGGCGGGGTTGTCTGCGCGGAGAAACAATGCAGGAGTGGTCTTGTTAACGCGTTCATCCGTGCATTGTGCGGACAACAGTACGGACACAAGCAATGTATAGGCATCCTTGTGTTGAAGTGGTATCTCCGGCTCGGGAAAGTATTTTTCCAGTATCGCAAGAATATCGTTGACCTTGTCGGATTTTTTCATCGTGTAAGTGCGCAATGCACAGGGGAATGTTCACCTGTGGTGTTGATCGGGGATTAATGCTGAGCTACTTTTGAGAGCCTTGAAACGGCTTTAAGTTAGTAATACCCGTTGAATCTCTCATACTTCATATCTCAAAGAATAAGCCGTGGACAAAAGCAGGGTTTCGCGTCAGCTATTCATAAAATCGCGATTGCCAGCATAGGAATCGGACTGGCCGCCGCCATCGTATCTTTTCTTGTTATGCTCGGCTTCCAGGAAACGGTAAAAAACAAGGTGTACAGCTTCAGCGGTCACCTCATGATTACAAAGTTTACCATGGATAATTCTCCGGCTGAGCAACCGATGAATTATCACCTCAGGATTTATGACCAGATGGAAAAGTACCCGTTCATAAGCCATGTGCAGGAATACGCACACATGCCTGGCTTCATCAAGTCCGAAAATGAGGAGGGGCTGGGCGTGCTGTTAAAAGGTGTTGGAAGAAGTTATGATGTTAATGCCTTTCAGGGCAATATGGTGGATGGTAAATTTCTGGATCTGCCGGATTCAGGGTATGCCGGTGAGGTGATCATCAGCAAAATTATCTCAGACAAGCTCAGGGCAAATGTCGGAGATAACATTATCATTCATTTTTTTCAAAACCCGCCCCGTTTCCGGAAATTGAAGGTGACTGGCATCTATGAGACGAACCTGTCGGAGTACTTCGACAGCAAATTTATTATCGGGGACATCAGAATGATCCAGCGGCTGAACGATTGGTCGGACAGTCTCGCAGGCGGCGTCGAAGTCTTTGTAAAAAATGTCGACCGCACAGATGAAGCTGGTTTCGAAATAGGTGAAACGATGGACTTTGATCTTAACATCGAGCGGATCAGCGATAAATTTTCTCAGGTTTTCGAATGGCTACACCTGCTAACCCGTCAGGTGAACATTTTATTGGGAATAATTCTGATTGTTATATGTGTTAACATGATCTCGATCGTATTGATACTGGTAATGGAGAGGACTCAGATGATAGGAATGCTCAAAGCTTTGGGGGGAAATAATGCCTTTGTCCGTTCCATTTTTGTCTTTAACGGTATTAATCTCATTCTTAAGGGCTTGTTGCTTGGTAACCTGCTCGGTCTCGGCATTTGCTTTCTGCAAGACCGTCTGAAGCTCGTAAAGCTCAATCCGCACGATTATTATATGAGATTCGTGCCCGTTAGCTGGCATTGGGATGTAGTGCTGCAATTAAACCTTTTGACGTTCCTGGTCGTCGCCTTGGTGCTCCTAATCCCAACCATGGTAATCAGCAGGATAAATCCAATTAAAAGCATTCGGTTTGATTAATGGTAGGCTCTAAACTCAAATAATTTTTTATTTTTGCTTCACAGGGAGCCCACCCTTATCCGAAATGTCCAATAGTTATGCAACTCAAATTCAAAAATCCGGTTAGGCCCGACCTAACCAACACGATTCAAAAAAGAAATCGACGGCTACAGGCTTTTTTCAATGCGAAGAACCTAGATGTCCGACTACATGGCGATGCCCAAAATCCGTTAATGGTCTTGTGTGGTTGCGTCGGCTTGTCATCTTATGTTCACAATTTCGACCTGAGAATGTTGGATAAACCCAATCAGGGAGAGGTGATGAAGATCTACAAGCTTACAGAAATCATCCAGGGAACCAGAGAGGAGGTTATTGAATGGTTACAGCAGTATCCGCAGATGCCATTGTTCCGGATTCAGCACGCCGACAGCAAACTGTATCTGTGCGGCTTCAACTTTGTAGATCGCGAACAAAAGCTGGGTCGATACCCCGTTTTTGCCCGGGAAGATTATCACATCTACAAGCAGCGCGAAGCAGCAGAGGATATTTTGAATCTGCTTAAAGAGGACGGTTACGAGGCAGAGATCACAGAACCGGATCTGGAGCTTGTGAAATCGCACGTAGGCCCTATCTCTTTCATCGGATTTCAGGAGTAAACCGTGTTGGATCAGGGATATTGTCCGAAGGGAAGATATTTCCTGAACCAACTTTGTATGGTCATCTGAAGGACGCCAAAGAAAGCTTCTTTAAAAATGCCTGCGGACATTTTGGATTCTCCGCGTGTCCGCTCAGTGAAGATGATTGGAACCTCCTGTAGCGTGAAGCCAAACTTCCACGCCAGGAATTTCATCTCTATCTGGAATGCGTACCCGACGAATTTTATCTTATCCAGGGGAATCGTTTCCAGCACTTTACGGCGGTAGCATAGAAAGCCAGCCGTGGTATCGCGTATAGGCATGCTGGTAATCAGCCTGACATAGCTGCTGGCAAAATAAGAAAGCAACACTCTTCCAATTGGCCAGTTGACCACATTGACCCCTGTAGCATATCGCGAGCCGATGGCTACGTCGCCACCGCGTTCTGAGCACGTGAGGTAAAGGTTAACAAGGTCCTTTGGATCGTGGGAGAAGTCCGCATCCATTTCGAGAATATAATCGTATCCCTTCTCGATAGCGTACTTAAACCCGGTAATGTAAGCAGTGCCAAGTCCAAGCTTGCCGTTACGCCTTACCATGTGCAGCTTGACTTCCTTTTCGTTATGTTCCTGCTGCATTTGCTCAACAATCTCCGGGGTACCATCGGGCGAATTGTCGTCTACGATCAAGATGTGAAAGTCCTTGGGCAGGCTAAACACCGTGTCAATGATCGCGCGGATATTTTCGCGTTCTTTATAGGTGGGTATAATAACTATGGCGTTGTTCACTGGGCTGGGCGGCTGGAACAAAACTATGAAAAGTCATTAGTTAAACAATCGTTTCCGGGATCGGTAAAATTTAATTTTTATCCAGAAGTCCTTGTCAGCGGTGGTGACGCAAGCTTTTCGCGGCTCATTATGTTTCTATCCCGGATTATAGCCCCTTTAGCCTCCAGACAGCTCCGACGGGTCACGTCTGACACCAGGCTTTCAGACAGCGGTTGTGCGGGAAAAATATGATGGACGGTACTGGATCAGAAAAATACTGCAGGCGAGGCATACTGCACTACCCGCGAGATCCGGGCTGCTGCCATCACGCGATTAGCCCACCGGTTAATAGCCCAGCACCTTCAGCATGGACTCACTCGTTTGCTCGTTGGCAAACAACTTCGTAGTAATAACGCCATCCTCATTACGGTCGATGAGAACATGTTTTGGCGCGGGAATGAGACAATGTTGAATGCCACCATACCCCCCAAGTGATTCCTGATAAGCGCCGGTATGAAAGAACCCGATAAAAAGCGGCTCTTCATCTGTGATCATTGGAAGAAAAACTTCCCCCGTGTGTGCCTCGGAGTTGTAGTAATCCATGCTGTCACAGGTCAAACCTCCGATGTTCACTTTGTGGTAAGGATCGTCCCATTTGTTCAGTGCAAGCAGAATATATTTTTGATTTAACCCCCAGGCATCCGGCAGATGTGTTATGAAGGAGCCATCGATCATGTACCAAAGTTCTTTGTCGTTCTGAAGTTTTTGATCCACGAGGGAATAAAGCACTGCTCCGCTTTCGCCTACTGTGTAGCTTCCGAATTCGGTAAAGATATTGGGTACCAGTACATTATTCTTGTCACAAATCCATTTGATATTTTCTACGATCTGTTCGATCATATATTTATAATCATACTGGAAAGTAAGCGACGTCTTGATCGGAAAGCCGCCACCGATATCAATGGAATCCAGTGTTGGACAAATCTTTTTGAGCTCGCAATATTTGAAGATGAAACGGCTCAGTTCACTCCAGTAGTAGGCTGTATCCTTTATACCGGTATTGATAAAAAAATGCAGCATTTTCAGGGACGCTTTCGAGCTGTTCTCGATCTTTCCCATGTAGAAACTATTGATATCGTTGTATCGGATACCTAGCCGTGACGTATAAAATTCGAACTTCGGTTCCTCGTCGGATGCCAGGCGGATTCCCACTTTGAAAGGCGCGGTTACATTATCTTCATAAAAATCAATTTCCCCAAGGTTGTCCAGTATCGGCAGGCAGTTATGAAACCCGTCATTGAGTAATTCACTGATATACTGGCGGTAGGAGGGCATTTTAAAACCATTGCAAAGAATATAAGTATCTTTGGAAATCTTACCACTGTCAAACAGCGACCTGACAATTGGAATATCAAACGCCGAGGAGGTTTCAAGGTGAACGTCCTCATTCCGCAGCGCCTCTTCCGTGATAAAGGAAAAGTGAGATGACTTGGTACAGTAACAATATGTATACTTGCCGTTGTACCGGAATCTTTCGATGGCGCTGTTAAAAGTTGCCTGGACGAATCTGATATTTTCGCTGATGCGCGGGAGGTAGGTTAGTTTGAGGGGAGTGCCGTATTGCTTGATAATGTCCATCAGGGGCACATCATTGAAAAGCAATTCGTGATCACGGACCTTAAATTCTTTCTGGGGAAACTCGAAAGTCTGCTCAACAAGTTCGCGGTAACTCTTCATTTAATCATGGCGTGTTAGTCGTAAACAGGTTGACAGCTAATTCTGAAATTCTTAACTTTTTCAATATAATCTATCCTTTTACTTGTTGATCATTCCCAATCGTTCTGAAGGGCAGTGATGCCGGTGAAAGAAGTGCAATATTGTGATAAATTTGCCATCTTTGCAATACATTCAGAACGCATGATGGATCTGTTGCCCTGTTTGAAATTTGTCCCCGCGGAGTTCGGGATGCGCGCCTTGCCCGACCTGTAGCGTGCCTTATTGTTTCTCCGTGCTCCGCTTGCAAAGGAGACGTCTATGAGAAAGAGAAGTTTATCCATAACCCAGACCAACCAATATTTAAAACTCTTAATTACATTTTTGTGAAAACGTTGAAGATAATTGAAGTCAAATCCGAGATCGGCGCCGGCACACGCGGCGCAAGCCTTGGCGTCGAGGCAATCAAGATCGCCAGTTTGGATATTCATTCAGATTTCTTCAAGCAATACGAATCTATTGAAGTGGAAAATGTTAATGAACTGCTCTTTGATGGTGCAAAACATTCCTACGCCAAGTTCATTGACGGCGTTATGATTATGGAAGAGCGTGTATGCCTGGAGATATATGAAAACGTGTGGGAGGAATTTTTTCCGCTGATTATCGCGGGTGATCACAGCACTGCGTATGGAACAATCGCAGGCATTAAAAAAGCAGACCCTAAAGTACGGCTGGGCGTGATTTGGATCGATGCGCATGCGGACTTCCATACCCCATTTACCACACCCTCCGGAAACATGCACGGTATGGCGCTTGCAATGGCATGTGGTATTGACAATCTCGAATGCAAAGTTAATGACCCGCGTGGTGAAACATTGGATTACTGGGAGCAGATTAAGAACGTCGGAATGCCTGGCCCAAAGATATACCCCGAAGACATCGTGTTTATCGCGGTGCGGGATCTTGAAAAACCAGAAAACTATCTGGTCAATAAATACAACGTTAATTTTATTGAGACAGAAGAAGTTAAAAAATCAGGACCCGCGCAGGTAGCCCGAAAAGCCTTGCAAATGCTCGATCATTGCGATCTTATCTATGTATCGTTTGACGTTGATTCATTGGATTCCCGCATCTCCACAGGTACCGGCACTCCGGTGCCCAATGGCCTTACCGTTGAGGAAGCGAGAATATTGAATACTGAACTGGCTAAAGATCCAAAAGTCTGCGCATGGGAGATCGTCGAGGTGAATCCCACGCTCGACGTCCGCAACACCACCGCAGACTTCGCCACCGAGCACCGGACCGCCCAGCTGGCGCTCGAATCG
>JANNPM010000428.1:0-6798 GCA_031400145.1 Chryseolinea sp.
GATCGCTGCAACAGCTTTAAGACCTTGATGAACCTGTTATAGTCACTTACCATGCCTTTGAAGAATTTGCGCATCAGGAAGGATTGCGTTGCCAGCTTGTACCACCCGTTGGCGTGAATGCCGTCAGGGGCCATTAGAAACACTCTTGTAGTCATTGTAGGAAACAATTCGAACGTAGCGAGGGCAAACCGTGCGCCAAGGCTAAACCCTGCGATGGAAAACTGATTCAACTTCTCAGCGCGTGTGAATTGAGATATGAACTCCCTCCAGGTCGGTTTTTCCAGTGACCGCTCGCCGTGGAGCCAAATACTGTGACCGTGAAAAAAGAGGTCGAAGCAGTACATCGTATAATGCTGCGATAGCGGAAGAACGAGATTTTTGAAGATGCTTCGGTCCTGGCCAAACCCATGAAACAGTAATAATGCGTCCTTCCCTACTCCAAAGACCTCATAGTGAAGGGTTGAACCTTCATGTTGCACAAACCTCTTCACAATTCCGATAAATTATTCTGAAAAAATACCTTAAACAGTGGATATATGTGGGTATAAAAGTTTTTTTTGCCCTAAAAAAATTAACCCTCTTGCTAAAAACAGTCCTTTATCTAAAAATAGATCATGAGCGCGCCGACAATTAAGATTATCGCAGTGGAGAATGATACGACCTATGCGGACTCACTTTCATTGATCATCAGCGAGTTGGGATATGAATTGGTGGGTATTGTGGATAACGCACTGGCGGCCATGAAACTGGTCGAAGAAACATTGCCCGACCTCATACTGATGGATACAGACATAACGGATTCTATCAATGGTACAGCACTGGCGGAGCGCATCAATGAGAACCGGCGCATTCCCATAATATCTATGACGGCCTTCAAAGAGCAGCAGACATTCCATACAGCGAGCGCAACATTTTCCAGGGCATTCATCATCAAACCTTACGATCCGGTAAGCATGCAATCGGCAATAGAGCTCGCGATTTTCACACAGCCTGTTCCCAATGCGACGGTACTTCAGCCCCAGGGGATGGGCGACACTTTTTATATAAAAGATAACGGCAGGCTTGTAAAGATCCGTTTGCGGGATATTCTCATGGCTGAAGCGGATGAGAAATATTGTTTTGTAGTTACCGACGACACCCGGCATCTCATCAACATGCGTCTCAAGGAACTGCTGGAACGGTTACCTCACGAAGACTTCATACAGGTACACAGCTCATTCGCGGTGCGGAAGAGTGCTATAAAATCAGTCAACTTGGGCGAACAGACAGTCCTCGTCGCAAACCAAGATATTCCGGTTGGAAAGGCTTACCGGGAAAGGTTGCTGTCGACGTTGAAATTGTTGTCGTGAACACCCGCGTCTTAACCTATGGGATTATAGTTCGCACGCATGCAATGCGAGACTTGTGCCTCACGCCGGCGCGTTGCAAACGCCAGCGTCAGTCATATAATAATTCCAAGCAATGAGACCTTGAAGATTCACAAACCTAGCCACGGTAACGCCGACGCCCGCTACCGAGCTACCCCACTCACAGCGTCCATCCTTGACGATAGTCGCGGCCGACAAACTGATTAGCCTCATCAAAATTGGTAATTTTCATATTCTTCGCGTCCCACAATAGTTTCTTCCTTCCGATGAATTTATTGTCTGCTCCGTGCATGGCATAACTGCGGAGTGCCAGGTTGCCCATGAGTATGGACTCCGTCATCGGACCGGCGTATTCAAAAGGAGAGCTTAAAGCAATCTTGCCATAACCCTTCATACATGCATCCACCCACTGCGTGTAATGGCCCGCTTCCTTACCAGGGATGCGCTGAATGGATTGAGGCGGAACCTCGTCTTTCATGCGGGCGGTAGGTAACAATACCGGGGACATGTTGAAATTACCCATGAGCTTGCCCTTCGTTCCCTCAAAGATGTATCCACCGTCGCCATTGCCGAGTGCTTCATCCGGCTTTAACTCGTCGGGCCGCTTAGGGAGAAGTCCGCCATCCATCCACGTTAATTTGATTTCGCCTTTGCCCTCCTTCAGTGGAAATTTTAAGTGTATTATAGAAGATGCGGGGCAACTATCTTTATAGTCTGCTTCTTGAAAGAAATCGGACCACGCAGTAGTAATACTACATTCTACTTCGCTGGGATAATCGATCGGTAAGATCCTGAATGCGGCATCCATAACATGGCATGCCATATCACCAAGTGCCCCCGTTCCAAAGTTCCACCAACCTCTCCAGTTGAAAGGAAGATAAGCCGGATTATAGTGGATAGGAGCGGCGGGACCTAACCACAGATCCCAGTCAAGTTCTTTGGGTACTTCGTGTTTGCCAGTAGGGGTAGGGATACCTTGTGGCCAGACGGGACGGTTGGTCCAAGTCAGCACGGTATGTACGTCGCCTATGAGTCCGGCGGTTACCATTTCCTTTGCCTTGCGCACATGGTCGGCAGATGCAAACTGATTCCCCATTTGCGTAACGACCTTGTACTTTTTTGCCGCGTCCGCCAACATCCGCGCCTCGTAAATTGAATAGGTGAGTGGCTTTTGTACGTAGACGTGTTTGCCACGCCGCATAGCGGCCATGGCCGCAACAGCATGCGTGTGATCGGGAGTCGAAACAGAGACAGCGTCAATATTTTTTGCTTCCTTGTCTAGCATTACACGAAAATCCTTGTAGTACTTTGCTGCGGGAAAATTTTTTTTTGATTCTGCCGCCTGCCGGTCATCGACATCGCAAAGGAATGTAACCTTTGCATGCGGGTTTGCTGCAAATCCTGTAAGATCGCTGCTGCCTTTACCACCCACGCCGATGCCTGCGATATAAACCGTATCACTGGGGGCGATAAATCCCGTTCCTCCTAAAGTGAATCGTGGTACAATGGTGAATGCAGCAGCCGCCACTCCTGACTTTTTGATGAAAGTTCTTCGTGAGTAGTGTTGTGATGATTTCTTTATCGAAGCCATAATTCTTACAGTTTGTTAAGGAGACTGTAAAAGGTAAAGTTTCACTGTACTATGTTTAATATCCAATATAAAATCCTGAAACAAATTCCACGCTTTCAGTTGTTTTTGACTTGCTTACAAAGGTTTCCAACCTGTGCGATACTCGCGCCTGACAAATTGATTAGCTTCGTCAAAATTGGTCACCTTCATGTTTGCACCATCCCATACTAACTTGATGTTGCGTCCCGGATAATCAAACTGATTAGGCTTATCCTGCTTCGGCTTGCGAACGTCGTAACTGCGGATAGCAAGATTACCCATCAACAATGTTTCTGTCAGTGGCCCTGCAATCTCAAAAGGTGAGCTTAGTTCCATCTTGCCATAACCTGCGAGGCACCCTTCAACCCACTGCGCATAGTGTCCTTCTGCGCCACCCGGAACGCGCTTGATGCTTTGCGCAACTGTGGTCTCTTTTGTTTTTGATGTTGGAAGCAGATTCGGATTCATTCCGTAAGTACCGCACATCATCTTGCCTTTTGTTCCAACAAAAATAACGCCGTTTCCGCCATCGCCCATTACTTCATTAGGTCCCAACTCTTCAGGGCGTGGAGGCTGAATGCCGCCATCCATCCAATGCAATTTTATCGGCGGTTTGCCGGCACTACGTTCGAATGTCAATACTGAATAAGAGGAGGGAGGACAACTGTCGGGGAAGTATCCTTGCTTGAACTCATCGACATAAATACTACCGACGCTTGAAGTTACGTCAGTTGGATATTTCAGGCCGAGCACGCGGAACGGTGGTTCAACAAGGTGGCATCCCATATCGCCAAGTGCGCCCGTGCCATAGTCCCACCATCCGCGCCAGTTAAAGGGAACTAGCTTTTCAACATAATCTTTATAAGGTGCTGTTCCCAGCCAAAGGTCCCAATCCAACTCCTTGGGTAAGGGAGCTTTCTTGTCGGACCACGGTATACCTTGTGGCCACACCGGCCTGTTAGTCCAGCAGTAAACCGTATGAACATCGCCAATCAATCCAGCATCAAACCACTCTCTCAATTGCCTTACACCATCGCCTGAAGCACCCTGATTACCCATCTGTGTTACCACCTTATATTTTTTGGCAGCCTCCGTGAGCATACGTGCTTCGTAAATATCGTGCGTCAATGGTTTTTGCACGTATACATGCTTGCCAAGCTGCATGGCAGCAATCGCCTGAACGGCGTGATTGTGATCCGGTGTCGACACGGAGACAGCGTCGATATTCTTGTGCTCTTTGTCAAGCATCTGACGGAAGTCCTTATAGTATTTTGCTTTTGGGAATGAGGCAACGGACTTCGCAGCACGGCGGTCGTCTACGTCGCAAAGAAATGCGATGTGTGCTTTGCCGCTTTGTGCAAAACTAGCGATATCACTTTCTCCCTTTCCACCAGCGCCAATTCCCGCGACCTGAAGCATGTCGCTTGGCGCCCGGTAACCACTTCCACCAAGTACATAACGCGGTACGATCGTAAAGGCAACAGCAGCGACCCCGGCCTGTTTAATAAAGTTTCTGCGTGAGAAGCTATTAGAAGAAGTAAGTTTTTTTGGGGACATAGATTTACTTGTTTATGAATATGTTGCTGAGCGAACCAACCCTCAGGCTACTTGTAATGATACACTTGATCAGATATTGTCTTTCTTAAGCTCATCCACCATGTCTCCGACGCCTGCATGAAATAATGCGAAACTTTTCCACGTTGGGTTCTTATCAACCTGTGATATCAACGGACCTCCGTCTACAACAAACAGGTCGCCCATCCGCACCGTACCCGGTTCGTCGATGATTTGTCCCGGCGCTGTGAGTCCATAATTGTTATCAGCGCCGTCATCTCCTGAAGTGACAATGCCGCCCATTTTATGGATGATATGCTGGTAAATTTCTGTCACATGCTTAACCTGGATTGATCTAAGACACTCCACCTGGATTTGAAAACGGAAAATAGGATTAAAAACTGAAAACTAATTATGGAAAAGTGAAAAGTGGAAATGCGGACGTCTATGGGTTTTTGCGGTACATGGTCGTTCCGCACACGCGGACAGATGAATCTTTTGTTTAGCCTGGCGACGCCTTTCGCCTTTTCACTCTTCACTTTTCACTTTTTTTGGTATTGGATCGTAGCCATGCGTGCCCCATGGATGGCAGCGTGCGATTCTTTTTATTCCAAGCCAGAGGCCCTTTAGAACGCCCCATTCTTCGATTGCTTGAATTGCATAGGTTGAGCAGGTCGGTGTATGCCTGCAGTTCGACCCAAGCAACGGTGAAATGCTTAGTTGATAAAAGCGGATGGGGAGTACGAACAATTTTTTTAACACGCTGATGCAATGTAAGCGTTATGGATTCACCAAACGACCTTTCACTATCCGCTGATTTCACTTTTCACTGATTACAGACCAAACCATCTCTCCGTCCTTGCCATCCATCAACTGAACTCCAATCGACTTCAGATCGTCGCGGATCTTGTCCGACAGCGCGAAATTTCTGTCGGAGCGGGCTTTTTGGCGTAGATCTATCAGAACCTTCATAACCCCCTGCAGCAACTCATCGTTGTGAATCTCTTCTTCCTTTAAACCGAGCACTGCTTCCATGAATCCGACATACGCGTTCCTAAATGTCTCGAAATCACTTTCGCTGATGCTGGCAAGTCCTGCATTCCCCGACTTAAAATCGTTGATCCGGGAACTCATTTCAAAGAGCACGGCAAGTGTCTTAGCTGTATTAAAGTCGTCGCTCATATTTTCATAAAGTGACGACGATAACTTGATTAAAGTTTGTGACAGCGCATCATCTATTTTAATACTTGCGCCCGGATGCTTGAGCGCTTTAATTATACCAAGTGCATTCGAAAGCTTTTTGAAACCTTTCTCTGCAGCCTGCAGCGCTTCATTAGAGAAATCCAGCGTGCTTGAATAATGCGATTGCAGCATAAAGAACCGTACGGTCATCGGGCCGAAACCCTTATCCAGCAACGCATGCGTTCCCGTGAAAAGCTCGCTTGGCAAAAAGGAATTCCCGAGCGATTTGCTCATCTTCTGTCCGTTGACTGTGAGCATATTCGAGTGCAGCCAATAGTTCACCGGTGACTTTTCATGTGCACCGACCGCTTGTGCAATTTCGCATTCATGATGAGGGAATTTCAGGTCTATTCCACCGCCATGAATATCAAAAGTCTCGCCGAGATATTTTGTACTCATCACAGTGCATTCTATATGCCAGCCGGGGAATCCGTCACCCCATGGTGAGGGCCATCGCATGATGTGATAGGGCGAAGCTTTTTTCCAAATAGCAAAGTCGATCTTGTTTCGTTTCTCGTCCTGACTGTCAAGTTTGCGTCCACTCTCTAACAGATCTTCTATGATGCGGCCGCTGAGTATACCATAGTGATGGTGCTTTGCATATTTGTTGACGTCAAAGTATACTGAACCATTCACTTCGTAGGCCAGTCCTTTTTCCAGAAGTGTCTTGACGATTCCGATCTGTTCGACAATATGTCCTGTCGCGGATGGTTCAATGCTTGGAGGGAGGATGTTGAATTGTCGCATCACCTCGTGAAATCCTTCCGTGTAGTGTTTCACTACTTCCATGGGTTCAAGCTCTTCAAGACGCGCTTTCTTGGCGATCTTATCTTCTCCTTCGTCCGCGTCATTCTCGAGGTGTCCGACGTCTGTTATGTTACGCACATAGCGAACTTTATAACCGATAAAGCGCAGGTATCGGGCGACGATATCGAACATCATGAAGGTTCTTACATTGCCGAGATGCACATCGCTGTAAACCGTAGGTCCGCATACGTACAGGCCCACGTGGCCCGGTTGCACGGG
>JANNPM010000521.1:0-7209 GCA_031400145.1 Chryseolinea sp.
ATACGTTCTACGGATTACATCCTTGATATCGATAACGACTTTGTCGCCAGGGCGCGCTTGATTTGCCCAGGCACGCAGATCAGGGTTCTCATTTGTAGCATTCATACGTTGTACCCCGGAAGTTCCACGGCCAAGAATTACTTCAGCGCGCTTTATCCTGTATCGTGCATCCTTGGGAACTTCTTCCTTGAAGTTCGCTTCCGGTTCGGCGGCGAAGCGGAGGTTAGCAATTTGATTGGCCTTAATTCCAGTGCGCAGATCGACGGGAGTATTTCCAAGATAAGCTACGTAGCGTGGCAGGGGAACGTTCTTGACATCAAATCCCTGGTCACCAACTTTAATCCCTCCATTGCTTACACCGATCGTAATTTTCCGTTGTTTAGGAATAATTGTTACTTTCCCAGGCTTGTCACCTTTCACGATGTCAGCCTGTCCATTGGAGGAAAATGTTGGGTTGTAATTAGTTCCCAGCGTAGGCACTTCGATGTTCACTGTGTTTCCGCAGTTCATATAAAGGGTTGGTGCATTACCCGTTGTTACCTTGATAACTGGCTGCGCCACGAAGTACTCGATGTTCTGCGTAAAGGTCTGGCCCTTCACCGTGATATCGGCCTTAAATTGTTTGCGGGCTATACCGTTTTTATCGTAACCACCACCTTGTGCGGTGAATTCGATCTTACCCATTTTCACGCCTTTATCATCGATGATCGGAAGCTTTGAACCATCCTTAAAAAATTCGGATTGAATTGACGTAGATGATCCTGTGAGGAACATTTCAGCTTCGTATTTTGCGCCTGCCGCAACCGTTGACGACTTTGCTCTCACCATTGGAATGAACTGGTCAAAGCTGATACGGTTGGCACCGGCATCCTTTGCCAGCTTATCCAGCGCACGTGCTTCGTAGTCCAGCACTTCAGTTTGCGCCTGCGTAACAGAAGCAAGGGCGGCAATCGCCGGAGTGTTTTCAAATGTGAAGGTTAAAAAGTCCTTGCGGACGTGATCATCATCCGAAGCAAATAGTGGTATCTCTTTGGGTGGCTTCGCGATCTTTTGGAACGGGGGAGTTACTTTGGAATATTCGTTCAGCTTTTTCACATAATCAGTCAACAGCTTTTCATAATTCTTACCCACCGGCGATTTATCATCGAGCATCATCGTAGCAACCTTGGAACTGTGGTCGTTGATCAACCTGTCGTTGACCTCTGTTGTTCCGGATTGCTTCAACATGTTATTCTTCAAATCGTCCATCGCCTTGAGGGTGACGGATGTAAGCTCTCTGACCTTTTCTGCATTGGTCTTTGCCTCTACAACGTTCGGGGTAGTGCTTTCACCTGCATCTTTTACAATGGATTCAAGGATCAATGCACTTTTCTTATTACCTTCTGTAATAAGACCACTCAGCGTAACGTTGATGATCGCAAACTTTTCGAGTACCGCGTTACTGACCTGGAGCGCCAGAAGCGCTGTCAGTACAAGGTACATCATGCCGATCATTTTCTGACGCGGGGTCTCTTTTCCACCTGCCATGTTTTAGTCCTTTTTAGATGTTAACGTTAGAAATGACATTTTCATTGTACCTGTCCGCCACCTTTCATGGCTGTCAGCATGCTACCGTACACCTTATTCAACGCGCTAAGGTTGTCTGTAAGTTTACCGAGCTCCGAAGTGAACTTCGCCGTATTGTCCCCAACTTTGGAAAGGCCGTTCATAGCGCCGGTAAGGCTTTCATAAAACTTGTTCATATTCTTAACATGGCTATCTGCATCCTTCAATTCCATTTCATAAACAGAATTCAGGGCGGCCAGATTCTTAGTCACTTTTTGGACCTGTGAATGATATTCGCCTGCATCCTTAGACGCATCAGACATGCTTGATACTGCTTTAATTGCAGTATCGTATGACTTATTCATCTCTATCAACTGCGTAGATGCCTTCTTAACGTTTGTCGCGTAGTCATTAGTGGCTACAGCTGCGTCAGAAAGCGTTGACATTTTCTTGGCGGATTCGGCCAGATTATTCAACCCCTTTCCAAGGCTCTCCATGAGCTCCGGACCGATTTTCGCTTTTTCAAGCGATGCGTCCAGCTGTGCAGTCAAAGACGCGCCTTGCTTGTTGGATATCCTGGTTGGAATTGCCGGTGCTTCAAAGTCTTCTCCAAGCTCAGGATAGACTTTAGACCAATCTGGTTCCTGATGTGGCGGTTCAAATGCACTTAGAAAGAAGATTATCGCTTCTGTGGTTAACCCGATAAACAACATCTGGTCAGCACCTTCATAGTGTAGGATCTTGAACAACGCACCGATAATTACAATTGCCGCCCCGATACCATACACCTTCGGCATAATGGTTTTATAAAGAAGTTCAACGAAGCCGCCTTTTTTCTTGCTCATTTTAGTAATGGTTTAGGTTTGCCTTTTGATTTTTCGTTAGGTAAAAAAAATAGTTCAGATGATTAAAATTCTGTGCCGGACGAACGTCCGAGATGGGTCATTGCGCATCTGAAGCCAATGTATGCCCGGGTTGAGTCTTTAAATTCGTAGGTCCTTGTACCAGTTTCAAGGTAGTAGGCAACATCCTTCCATGATCCTCCGCGCACAACTTTCTTAGGCGGCACGCGTGGATTATACTTGCTGCTCTCAGGATTTGTTCTTGGATCAATATATTGCGGGTTCAGATCCCAAACGGTAGGGACAGACGCCGGATTGAAATCGTCGAGACACCATTCAGAAACGTTACCAGACATATCATACAAACCATAGTCATTAGGGAAATATGCCTGCACGGGTGATGAGTATGCAAAACCGTCATCGTAGAAGTTACCACGGCCGGGCTTGAAGTTTGCTAGCATACATCCCTTTGAGTTACGGATGTAAGGATTTCCCCAAGGGTACTTTGCCATATCACGTCCACCGCGTGCTGCGTATTCCCACTCTGCTTCTGAAGGCAGACGGAACGCAGGCATCGGGAAGTCACCGACACTTTTTCTATACTCGTTAAGATATGCCGTTCTCCATTGTCCGAAAAACACCGCTGCATCCCAGTTTACACCAACCACTGGGTACGCATCGTAGCCGGGGTGCCAGTAATAGTAATCCTGAATAGGATCTCCCATGTGATGAGCAAAGTCTCTCACCCAGGCAGCCGTATCAGGATAATACTTCTGACGGAAAGTTTCTGCGTCCACAGTTTCGAAACCTTCAATGCTTCCATTGTCGACTAGAAAGAAATTAGTGAACTGACGATACTCGTTGTTCGTAATTTCTGTGTCATCCATAAAGAATGAACCGATTGTTACCTGTTTGTTAAAGTTAATTTGCGTAGAGGCAGGGTCTTCGTCTGCCTGGCCCATATGGAACGTTCCTGCAGGGATAGGTACCATCCCGTAGGGGATAGTCATCACCCAACCTTCTCGTCCGGATACACCGACCAGTTCTCCCTGATCATTGCCACCCTTCTTGCCACCCAGGCCAAGCAATCCACAGGCACTAACAAGAGCACCTGCGAGGACCAACACTACCTTTGAAACAACCGATTTATTCATACTTAGTTCTCAGTTTTCTGTCCTTAAAAATTGAGGTTCAAAAATCACCTTTTATCAACCTATGTGTTCTAGAAATGGCTTGCAAATTCGTCAAAATCTCAGATAACTTAATCGTAATGTCGGCTAGTGTCTATAGCGCGGGGTCCGAACGACTTTTTTGCCGCTACCCGGATTCACGGGAAGATCATAACTCAACATAAATTCAAAAGAAAGAGATTCTTTCGCCGCCCTGTCTCTAACGATCACATCTATAGCAGTGCCAAGTTTCAAGGATTTATCCTTTAACAGTGAATAACCCAGGAGCAAACTGGCCGCCTCAGATTGTCTAAACGCTATTCCTCCGTACATCGTATCTTTTATGTGAGCTATTCCTGCAAGATCTACCTGAGTCTTATTCAGGTCGGTTCTCACGGCAGCACTGACCTGCACTTTGAGGTCAAAACTTACTTCATAAAAATATCCGCCCGTAATATTGATGTGATTTTCAAGAGCGCCACGCGCACTATCAAGGCCAAAATCAAATTTTGAGCGCAATAAGTGATTGAAACCTACACCTCCGTAATACTTTTCGGCCCGATAAAATACGCCGACACCCAGATCAGGACGAACCTGAGAATCTCTTCCGTTCTTTAATAACGGATCGTTGGTCTGTACTGCGCGATACTTCTCCCAGTCAATGGTCTGTGAATACATTCCGAGCTTAACACCAAAACTTAATTTGGTTTCCTTAATGCCAAGATGATACGCATACATCACCTGCGCTTCAAGGTTATTCTGTGCTCCGAGATTATCGTTCATGATATATGCACCGAACCCACTTCTTAACTTGTATATCGGCGCATTGAAAGTTACGATCTGTGTTGTAGGCGCACCACCGTCATCAAAGCTTGCCTGATAACCCGACCACTGGCTGCGGTGAACTGCAGTTAATCTTGTAACGCCATCGACACCGGCGTAGGCGGGAGTCATGTACAGGTTGTTAAACATGTACTGCGTGAAGAGCGGATCTTGCTGAGCTAAAGCGCATGCGCTAAACATGAGTAGCACAAGCGTATTAAAAATCCTTACTGGCATCAAGATTAAAAAGTAGAATATAAAGTAAACCCTTTTTTACGACACTTTCAACAAATGTTATTAAAGTGTAATAAAATAGACGAAGTTCTAAAATTCAAAGGATGAACTAGTTATTTGATGCCATTTGCCTTCTTTATATACACCTCGAGCGCTCCTGTCATAGACGGTGCGTTGGGCAGCGGCGCCTCGATGTCCAGGATCAGGCCTGCGGCCTGTGCGGCCTTGGCAGTGGTGGGTCCGAATACGGCAATTCGCGTATTGATTTGCTTGAAATCGGGGAAATTTACAAACAATGAATTGATGCCTGAAGGGCTAAAGAAAGCAACGATATCGTAGAAAACTTCTTTGAGGTCCGAAAGGTCGGACGCTACCGTATGGTAGATGATTGCTTCGGTATAATGGTATCCCCCCTCCTTCAAGAATTCGGGAATATCGTTCTTGCGAATATCGGAACAGGGAAAAAGATACTTTTCCGTTTTATGCTTCTTCACGATGTCCAGTAAATCCTGAGCGGTTTTCAGGCCCGTGAAAATCTTGCGCTTGCGGATGACAATGTATTTCTGCAGATAGTTGGAGGTCTGCTCGGAGATGCAGAAGTATTTCATCTCCGGCGGCATCTCCAGCTTCAGCTCCATGCAGATATGGAAAAAATGATCTACCGCGTTACGGCTGGTAAAGATGATCGCAGTATGCTGGAGGATATCGATCTTCTGCTTTCGGAATTCCTTAACAGGCACAGGCTCTACCTGAATAAACGGTCTGAAATCAATCTTCAGATTAAACTTTTCGGCCAACTTGAGATAGGGCGAATTCGCGTCAGAAGGGGCTTCTTGGGTAACCAGGATACTCTTTACTTTCCGCATCCTGTCAGTAGCAATTTCACTCATCACGTAAAGAAATTCAGCCTAATAATAGAGTACCTTGATTGTAATAAGAAAAGGTATTAGTTCCGTGGCACAAATGTACGAAAATAAATGGAACATTGAATGTTGGAGGTGACGCTGCAGTTTTAAAATGATGAGAATCATCCACCCGGCGAACACCCAGGCAATGATGCTTAGCAGAAAATCATAGAATTCTGGGCGTGAGCCATGGCTGATGAAATATAAGAAAAGCACAACCGTGAGCACCCCAAAAACGCCTACCAGCAGTCTCACCCAATTGAAAAAATGAACCCCGCCTATTTCTTTCATTCCAAATACATACGACAGTCCGTAAACCATCACGATCTTTAAAAAGAATACCACCAGCACAATAAAACTTAATTCGGCCCATTGCAGTACAACATCCCAGAATGTCGTCGCCTGAAAGAAAAGCGCAGTAGGATATTCCTTGGGAAGAAAATGATAAATGATGATTAGGTAGTAGCCGATCATCAAGCTGCTGTATGCGTAAAACAATATGTTAATGCTGCTGGTGATCCGGGAATACGATTGTCCATCTTCGCCTTCGCGCATGGAGAATATCTTGGTCACGGAAAAGTAATCAGCGGCCAGCTTCGGATTCAGCTGCGTAATGATAATGAGCATGATCAGCAGCACCATGATACCGATAATCGCAAAATCTCTGAATGCGGAATAATGTGGCGAGAGCAATTCGCCAAAATCCGATCGTATCCGTTTGGATACCACCGCGGTCTGCAGTCCATCCTGATGGATCTCGCGCTGGTGTACACTAACCTGCAATAGCGGACTGTTATAAAGCTTGCTAAGGCTGTCGATGCGAAGGCGGACGGCGCCTGTACCCCTGGCTGTCAGCTTGCCATTCACAAACACGCTATGCGATGACGAACTATTGACGTACAGCTCCATGTCCGGGAAGGCTGATGCCTCCAGCGAAAAATAGACCGTACTCACACCTTTGCTATCGTTTTGAAAATTTATGTATTGGTCGCCTTCATACACCTTCCACTCGTTATGAAGGTCTTTGATGACAGAGACAGGTTGCGCCACGCTCTCCGAAGGGTAAGCCACAAAAAAAAAGAATGGCAACAGAAAAAATACAGCACCCTTCATATCAATAGCGCAAAAATATCAGAATCTGGTCTCATATCCGAAATGCGCTTAAGTTTGTTGTCGCGATGGCCGGCATTTACATTCATATTCCTTTTTGCAAGCAGGCGTGTCACTATTGTGACTTTCACTTCTCTACGAACGTGGAAAAACAAAACGAAACGGTAGACATGCTCTGCAAAGAGATCGGCCTCCGGCAGCACTATTTAGCCGGGGAGGTTGTAGACACGATCTACTTTGGCGGTGGTACGCCCTCACTGTTATCGCCAATCGAGGTAGGTGTACTGTTGGACACGTTGCATAAGTATCACTCCGTCATTTGCGATCCGGAAATTACCCTTGAGGCAAACCCGGATGATCTTTCCTTTCAAAAGCTTATTGACTTTCGTAAAGCGGGCATCAACCGCCTTAGCATCGGAGTCCAGTCTTTTCAAAATGAAACGCTGATCAGATTAAACCGTGTACATAATGCCGCGCTGGCAAGAGAGAGTATCACGAATGCATACAAGGCAGGGTTTGACAACATCAGCATAGATCTTATTTACGCCATTCCCTGGCAGGACGACCAAACTTGGGAAGACA
>JANNPM010000538.1:0-1768 GCA_031400145.1 Chryseolinea sp.
GTCTACTCTAATGCGATTCCCAGTGAAGATGCCCGTACTGCTGCTCGGACATACTTCTCGCAAGGACACGAAATCAATTTCGTTCAGGTCAAGGAGTGGATACTAAACAATCTAGCGACGCTCGGGGCGAGGTGTCGTGCCATGTTTACAAAAGAGATGCTTTCTCTACTTGACGGGCGTGACATTCCAGCTTCATTGAAATTAGTCTGCAGCCAGGCCCAATTCACCAACACCGGCAGTATTAAAATAAATTCCGGCACCAACATCTCCTTTTTTGGAGACTTAATAAACAATGGTACCTGGATCGATTCGGGACAGGCACTTTTACTCTCGGCACACGCGGCACGCGTGCGCCAGCTTAGGGTTCAATCACATCGGTAAGTTTACCAGTATGGAGCACAAATGCAAAGCCCGGCTACTATCAGGCTTCTTGTCGCGATACAATCGCTCTGCTCAAACACCCTCGTTACAAACGAGGGCGATGAGGGGCGCAGAATTAGAAATTTATTATTTCTCTGCTATTTGAAACCTCTTGCCCTTTCTTCCCACTTCTTTGTATCTGAGTAATATGTTACTGACTCACCTAAAGAAGTACCATACCATACCATATAGTTTACACTATCCCATTTGTTATAAAATAATTCATCATCATGAATTCCCAGTTCGTCTAACGAATTGGGAAGCCTGCCTTTTTTTTGCCTAAAGTCCTCAATATTTTGAATGACAAGATTTCCTCTTGAAATAAGATCGTTATCCTTATAATTTCTATAAAGGAAAAAGGAAGCAATTAATAACCCAGTCAGTAATACCACGACCGCTAGTACTCTTTTCATTTTTTCTCCTCCTCTTTAACAAACATCGGTTTCGTAGTCTTGTTGGTAGACGTTGGTGCATTTTTCGATTCTACGTCAGGCAAATCTTTAAAATTTGGTGCATTCTCGGGATTAGTTGCACCAAGAACATTTTTTTGATAATTCTCTAACTGCTCACCAAAAGTCAATTTGCTATTTGGGTCAAAATGATTTGCGCCAAAATCTGCACCATACTTGTCACTTGGCAAATCTTCATAGCTGAAAGCTGAATATACTGGGTCAAATCTCTCTTGCAAATATCCATCCTGAACTGCTTCTCCGACTGGACTACTTTCTGCTTGCTTCATAATGTGAGTTTGGGCTTCCATCGGTAGTTTGGCAAATCCAGGATCGCTCATCATTTTAGCAGCACTCTCTTTATTCATTTTGTTAGCATAAGCCTTTCCAGCATAAAAAGTAAAGTGAGCCATGTCAATCCACCCACCTTTTTCAGTATAGATATATCGACCTTTTACCATATTAAAGGGTGCTGTTGTGGCTGGCTTAGGGCCTTTTAAGGTCATATCAACTTTCCCCAATCGCAACATGGCATCATGCGCTTGAGAACCTTTTAATTGCCCCATTTTAGAGGTAGTATTGTTAAAGATTTTGATAAAATCTTGAACAGTTCCTGCATACGGCTTAATAGGTTCTTTCCCATCAGGATCGACAAGAGTGATCGGATTGTTCATTGAATATGCATACGGTGACACTTCATGGGCATTTTCAGCCATCTCATCCACACTCAACCACACACTCGTCTTGCTATCATAATACCTCGCCCCGTAATAATACAACCCCGTCTCTTCATCTAGTTCTTTACCGTTAAACAAATAAGGTGTTCTATCTGTATTAGAGTGTTCTTCCACAAACGTTTCTCCAAAGGCAAAGAATTCCAAGTGCTGGTAAACCTCACC
>JANNPM010000548.1:0-2148 GCA_031400145.1 Chryseolinea sp.
ATTCACAAATTATTGGATCAGTTATCGCGTCTGAAGGTGGAAGACCGGGATGAAATCAGGGAACTTTGCGGTGAGATTCGCAGGGTCATCGAAGGGATAGCTATTCCTGAAGACATTCATGAAGCGATCGCCCGCCTTCTCTCTAGGTTTGGAGAAAAAAATGCCTATGCAATACGATCCAGCGCCACAGCAGAGGATTTACCGACAACCTCTTTTGCAGGTCAGCAGGATACGTATTTGAACATTATCGGGCAAGAGGCAATTCTAAAGCACATCAGCAAGTGCTGGGCATCGCTATTTACCGAGAGGGCAGTCATTTACCGCCTTCAAAACGGCTTCGACCACCGTAAAGTCCACTTGGCTGTGGTTGTTCAGAAGATAGTTTTCCCGCAGGCGGCAGGCATTTTGTTTACTGCTGATCCTGTCACTTCTAACAGGAAAGTGTTATCCATTGATGCCAGCTTCGGACTGGGTGAGGCGTTGGTCTCCGGTCTGGTGAATGCGGATAGCTATAAAGTGTGTAACGGCAAGGTGATCGATAAGAAGATATTTACCAAGAAACTGGCTATTTATGCCTTAAAAGATGGCGGTACGAAGGAACAGGAGATTGAGCCTGAGAGTCAGAACAGGCAAGCGCTGACGGATGAGCAGATTTTACAGCTTGAGCGCATGGGCAGAACGATCGAAGCCCATTTCGGCAGCCCCCAGGACATCGAATGGTGTTTGGTTGACGATACGTTTTATGTTGTCCAGAGTAGACCAATCACGACTGTGTATCCCATCCCTGAGGCAGGTGATCAGGAAAATCACGTCTTTGTTTCTGTCGGTCACAACCAAATGATGACCGATACCATGAAACCATTGGGATTGTCTTTTTTCCTGTTAACAACCCATGCACCCATGCACACTGCTGGTGGAAGGTTGTTTGTTGATGTTACCGCGACGCTGGCTTCACCTGTCAGCAGAGAAACTGTATTAAACGTCACATTGGGAAAATCTGATCCGCTCATGAAAGACGCACTTACAACCATCCTAGAGCGGGGAGATTTTATAAAATCGTTACCCGATGATCAGAGTCCTGGCAAAAGCAGTAAAGGTCGATCGCCTGCGGATTTTCAAACCCTAAACGACTACGATCCGGCGATTGTTGCTGATTTGATTCAACAGAGCCAAACCTCGATCAAAGCGTTAAAACAAACCATCCAAACGAAATCAGGATCGGATCTGTTTGATTTTATCCTGGAAGATATTCAGCAATTCAAGAAGACCAACTCTGATTCACAGAGTTTTGGTGTGCTTATGACGGGTATGAATGCTTCCTCCTGGATCAATGAAAAAATGAACGAGTGGTTAGGCGAAAAAAACGCAGCGCACACGCTTTCTCAATCAGCACCCAACAATATTACTTCGGAAATGGGTCTAGCACTATTAGATGTTGCAGATGCGATTCGTCCTTACCCGGAAGTCATTGAGTATTTGCAACAGGTAAAAGAGGATAACTTTCTAGGTGAATTGGTGAGGCTTGAGGGTGGACAGGAAGCCCAGAACGCGATCGCTACTTTTCTTCACAAATACGGAATGCGATGTGTTGGAGAAATCGATATTACGAGAACTCGTTGGAGCGAAAAACCAACCACACTTGTTCCTATGATTCTCAGTAACATCAGAAACTTAGAGCCTGGTGAACGCGATCAAAAATTCGAGAAAGGGCAACGATCAGCTTTCAAGAAAGAACAAGAGCTATTAGAGCGATTGAAGCAACTACCGGATGGCGAACAAAAGGTCAATGAAACAAAACGAATGATCAGCCTGATCCGGAATTTCATCGGCTATCGCGAATATCCAAAATACGGCATAGTAAGTCGCTACTTCGTTTATAAGCAGGCTTTACTGAAAGAAGCCGAACAACTCGTACAATCCAACGTTATTCATGAAAAAGAAGATATATATTATCTCACTTTTGAAGAACTTCGCGAAGTCGTATGCAAAAATAAACTGGATTACCAGATCATCAGCAAACGAAAAGACGAGTACAAATTACATGAAAAACTAACTCCCCCGCGTGTTATCACGTCTAATGGTGAAATCATTATAGGTAAGTACAAACGAGAAAATCTCCCAGTCGAAGCTATTGTAGGTCTACCTGTT
>JANNPM010000572.1:0-3996 GCA_031400145.1 Chryseolinea sp.
TCCGTGAGATCCTTCCAAGTTCCTCCTACTCCCGGCACATCAGCCTGTCCTCCCAACTGGCCCTCCGATCCTACCTCCCGGGCTACACGCGTTACTTCCGAGGAGAATGAATTCAGCTGATCCACCATCGTATTAATGGTATTCTTCAGCTCCAGCAGCTCACCTTTCGCATCTACCGTTATTTTCTTCGACAGGTCACCTTTGGCCACCGCAGTGGTCACACCGGCGATGTTCCGTACCTGAGCGGTAAGGTTGCCAGCCATCTGGTTAACGGAATCCGTAAGGTCTTTCCAAACGCCTCCTACACCTTTTACAGTAGCCTGTCCGCCCAGACGACCCTCCGTACCTACCTCAAGGGCTACGCGCGTTACTTCAGATCCAAAGGAATTTAGCTGATCAACCATTGTGTTGATAGTATTCTTCAGTTCGAGCATCTCACCCTTGACGTCCACAGTGATCTTCTTTGAAAGATTACCACGGGCAATCGCTGTTGTTACTTCCGCAATGTTTCGAACCTGGCTGGTGAGGTTTCCAGCCATATGATTAACTGAATCGGTAAGATCCTTCCACACTCCGCCGACGCCCTTTACCTTCGCCTGCCCCCCCAATTTTCCCTCCGAGCCTACTTCCCGCGCCACCCGGGTAACCTCCATAGAGAAGAGGTTGAGCTGCTTCACCATGTAGTTTACCTCTTTAGCGATTCGCAGGAATTCGCCTTCAAGTTTATGATCGCTGATCTCTTCCGGCATTTCCTGGGAAAGGTTCCCGTTCGCCACGGAACTGATTACGTGTGCGATTTCAATAGTGGGGTGAACAAGGTCTGAGATCAACACATTGAGCGAATTGACCCCATGGCTCCAAGACCCTTTTGTGCTGGGAATTTCTATACGTTGGGTTAGCTTGCCATGTTTGCCGATGATATTGCCCGCGCGTGTAAACTCCAGCATCATCCGCTCGTTCAGCGATATGATTTCATTTAATGTGTCAAAGATCTTTCCATTTAATCCAACCTCATCGATCGGCATTCGGACAGTAAAGTTTCCATTCTTTACCTCCGTTAGAACCTGAAGAAGATCTTTGGATCTCGCCACATCAATGGACATTGCGGATGTTTTTCCATTGGTGTGCCCGTTCGTGTTGCCCATTTCCAGTGGCTTCTTCACAGATAACTTTTTCTTCACTGCGCGAGATACGCCTTTTATCGCCTTTGTGGGTTTTCTGTTCACCGCTTCTTTAGCCTTCATAAGTGGAATGTTTTTAGGTCTAACCGGTTAAAATTAATTAAGAAAGGGTTCAGAAAACATATTTTTCAATTTTTCCTGAAGAAGACAATCTGAAAATTTTCAACGGGTTCAGCCGTAGCTTCTTTTGAATACCGACTCGGGCACCTGTTCAAATAAAATCGTCCGCTGGAATTTAAGTCAGAAGGTAATAAGGCGCGTCCAGCAGCTTCTATGAACGGTGAGATACCGACAACATCTCCACACGGGTTAATGAACTTTAGTACGCACAACGAACTCATCGACTACGTTGAGAAGTCGATCTCAGTTGGAATGGTTGATAAAAATCAGAAAAATGCGGCGAATCAGTCTGAGATCGGCTCGGAGAACCCTCTCTTTTAAAAGAAGCTACCTTTAGCCTTTTCGCCCTATCCTGACAACGATGAATACAATAATCACGATCACCAGCACGACCAGGAATATTCCAGTATAAACACCAGCGCCAAAAATGTCGCCGATCATCTCGCAGCTCGTCATCAAAAAGGATAAGGCGACAAGTGCAGACGAATATTTAACATTGTATTGTAGATTCTTCATAGCAGTTTTAAACGCATTATCAATTCTCGGTCCATGATTTTTGCTTATGAAACGTACCGATGCCAGAAGCGAAGGGACGGATTTCCGCAATCCGAATTTGACAGTAGAAATTTATCTACATAGTCGTTTGACTGTTTCGACGGGAATTGGCCTACACGATTAACGCACTACTCCGATATGGTAAAGTTGACCATGAAAGTGGTGCCTTCTCCAACCGTACTGTTCACATCCACGTGCGCGCAATGACTTGTCAGAATATTTCTGGTTGATGTCAAACCCAACCCCATACCGCTTTGCTTACCGGTAAAAAAAGGATCAAATAATTTTCCGAGGTCGCTGTCCTTAATTCCTTTCCCATTATCAGCTATACCTACAGTAAGGGTGCGCCCCTGCTGAGACACTTCTATTTTCAGTATACCCTTTCCAGGCACCATCGCCTCAATTGCGTTTATGATGATGTTGAGGAGTGCTACCTGTATCTTATCCTTATCCACTAAAATTTTTGGAAGGTCCTCAGCATAGTGGAGCTCAAGTTGCATTTGATGTAGTTGCAGGCGATCGGTGGCTAACTTCACCGTTTCTTCGATAATGTCCGGAACAGATACCAACTGAAGGTGTAATTCTTTAGGTTTACTCGATCGAAGCATTTCTCCTACCAGCGCTTCTATTCTATTGGCATTGCGCTCAATGATGTCTCCGTACAATACACCCGATTCGTTGTCTGCGGGCATCTCCTTTCGTAATTGGTCCAGCGCAAGGCTTATATTAGTAAGCGGGTTACGTACCTCATGCGCTATTGTTCTTGCCATCTTTCCAGTTAAAGATAGTCTCTCAGCTACGAGGAGGTCCTTTTCAGCTTGCTTCCGGATGGTGAGATCGTGAACGATGCATTGATAACAGCACAGGTCTAGTATAGGATGTGGAATGTAAACGCAGTTCAGCAAGCAGTCTTTTCTTTCACCCGTCTTCGTAGTCATGGTGAACTCAAGATCTTTAATCATTTGCGTTTCGCTCAGCGAACCTTTGAACAGTTCGAATCCTTCTTCCTCGGCGAAAAAAGATTTCAGGCTAATACCTTTTAGTTCCTGGGGCAAATATCCAAAAAGGTTTATGAAGGAATCATTAGCATCCGTGAGGGCAAGATCACGGGTTGTCAGAAGTATGGGATCCATACTGCGTTCAAAGAGGGAGCGATACTTTCGTTCTTTTTCGTCGAGTTCGCGAATAATCTTCGATTGACTCAGCGCATAGCGGATGCTTCGCTCAAGCAGTGGCGCGTTTAGTTCATTTTTTACCAGGTAATCAGCGGCCCCAAAACGGCTTGCATCTATGTCCACATTAAGGTCGCTCTGACCCGTCAACACTATCGACGGTGTCAGTATGCCCTTTTCCTGTACAAACTTTAGCAGATCAAGACCATTTTCTCCTCCTAAATGATAGTCAATCAAGAAAAGATCATAACGGCCTTCAAAAATTCTTTTCTTTGCATTGGCGAGTGTAGGTTCCCACGTTAGCTCAAATGCAAAGGTGTCAATTCCGGACAGATACTCTTTAGCGAGGTACACATCATCTTCATCATCTTCGACAAGCAATATTTTGATTTGCGTAGCCTTCATATGGTAGTTCGACTATGTTGAACGCAGGGCTCGTCAGACATTCACCATGCGCGAAGTGAAAGGCTAAGCGTGTAGAGTATAACTAAACTTTGGTTGACTCGGTTGCAGGCGGTCAAAATCATGCCATGGTTTATACATGCTGCCGGTCACGGTGAAGTACATAACGCTATGGGGGTGTGGAGAATTGACTCGGCAATGTGTAAATGCGAATCATCATACACAGAAAGAGTGTTGTTCACGATATTCCTTATGGCAAATCGGCTTGGCATAAATTTTAGAACGTCAATAAAAAAATGCTCGCTTCTATTATGAACCGGTTTTTATATGTCCTGGCCGTCATCCTCCTAACAGTTTGGATGATTAGTGTATTTATCTATACCGTGGGGGCTATTGCACACCTCCTATTGCTATCGGCAATTGTGCCCATCGTTTTTCTGGTAGGGCGCGAGAATAAGTCGGCATCACGCGTTGGCTAAACGTGAAATATTATGAAATGGCCACACTCCTTTTTCACCGTTCACCCACAGTGCGCATAATATGGTATGGCCATTCCATGTGACAAC
>JANNPM010000575.1:0-14405 GCA_031400145.1 Chryseolinea sp.
AGACGCTGACAGGTGAACAATTGAGTGATATTCACCTTTCACTTCAAACGATCAGCAAACGAAGCGACGGACTGATCCATTTTGTGAAAGAGTTCAGAAGCCTGACGAGCATCCCCAAACCTAAACCCGTGCAGATCGTCGTGCTTACTCTTCTGGAGGAGCTAACCCTGCTCCATAAACGGGAACTTGCCGACAGAGATATTCAACTTATCATCAGCGTTTATCCGGAAGATCTCACGATAACGGCCGACAAAAATATGGTGGAGCAGGTGTTGATCAATTTACTACGCAACGCCATCCAGGCGTTCGATGACCAGGAAAACAGAACTATTGAGATCAAGGCGTCTGTCAATGAAAAGTCAAGACCTGGAATTTCCGTGAAAGACAACGGTACGGGCATCGACCCCGAGGCAATGGAAAAAATCTTTATTCCTTTCTTCACGACCAAGAAATCTGGCTCAGGTATCGGACTTAGTTTGTCACGGCAGATTATGCGCCAGCATCAGGGAACACTTACCGTTAAATCCACCGTAGGCAAAGGAACCGAATTCTTCATTCGCTTCTGATTAATTCAATAGCGATAGCTATAAGCTGCGGGCGCTTTCCATTTTTCACTGTTCACTTTTCACTTTTTTCGGTCCATATTTGATACCTTTACCAAACAGTTTATCCCGCTATGCAAGACATCCCCCAGAAAGTCACCAAAATATTAACTGAAAAATTAGGCATTGCAGAATCTGAAATCACCCAAGACGCAAACTTCGTAAAAGACCTCGGAATAGATTCACTTGATTACGCTGAAATCGTTATGGAATTCGAACAGACGTTTGACATTCGTATCCCTGACGACGACGCAGAGAAAATGCAGACTTTTGGGCAAGCTGTTAATTATATTCAGGAGAAACTAAAAAAGTGACACTTCAACTCTCAAAACGTTGTCCGCTTCAGGGATTGTTCAAGCACTTTCAAAACGTTAGTTCGTGAATGAGGATGAAAAGAGACTTCTTTTCATTGTTAACCCTGCCGCAGGCTTGGGTCATGGCAGCCAGCTGGAACAGCTAATCCATCAAACTTGCCGAAGACACAATACTTCAGGCCACATTGAATTTACCAACGCACCAGGTCACGCGACGCAACTTTCCTCGTCGGCCGAATCAAACGGATTTCACCAGGTTGTAGCCGTCGGCGGAGATGGTACCATCAATGAAGTGGCGAAAGGACTTTTACATAAAGGCATGCCGATGGCGATCGTTCCACGGGGATCAGGCAATGGATTAGCCAGACATCTCGGTATACCCTTAAATGTCACTTACGCACTAGATTCAATATTTGACAGTCGTGTGATCGCCATTGACACGTTTACAGTGAATGGAAAGCTTTCTTTGAATATTTCAGGTATTGGCTTCGACGGCCATGTTACGAGTTTGTTTGGGGTCAAGAGCACAAGGGGATTCATCGGCTACATTGCCCTTTCTGTGCAGGAGTTCTTTAACTTCAAAGAGTTTTCTACCGAGATCGTTGTGTCAGAAAAAAAATTGCTTCGCGACGCCTTTATTATTGCCATTGCAAACTCATCACAGTATGGCAATAATGCCATCATAGCTCCGACCGCCTCTGTGTGTGATGGTTTGCTTCAGTTAAATATAGTCAGAAAAGTACCCTTCTATCGGCTGGATTTCCTCTATTCTGTCTTTTCAGGAGGGCTGGCACATTCTCATTACTGTGAAATAATCGAAGCAAATTCCGTGGGCATTAAAACCAGTACACCCGTCCATTATCACGTTGACGGAGAAGCCTGCGGAATGCAGGATACTTTTATCATCGCTATGATGCAATCCTCGCTAAGCGTTCTCGTTCCAAAACAAGATCGGAATAAATCACTCGTATAAATACCATACGGGTGATTCTGTAAAGTCCCTGAAACGGGAGACTCTTGCGGCGAAGCGCACGTCCATCGTGCGCAGGTCCATTGCAATAGTCAATGCATTGGCTATCCGTGTTATCACGCTCATCGGCGCGTCTCCTGTTTGCGAGCGCTCATATAAAACTGTGTCAGACAACGGCGCTTGCTATCAGCTCGCGCCGGACCGTAAAGGTGAAAGTCGATCCCTTCCCATATTCACTGGTGGCCCAAATGGTCCCCCCATTCTTTTCGATGAATTCTTTCGTCAGCAATAACCCTATGCCTGCACCTTTTTCCTGTTGCGTGCCCGGATGGGTAAAATGCGTTTCCGCATTAAATAATCTTCCTAGGTCTTTTTTCGTCATTCCCACACCAGAATCATAAACTGAGATCTCCGTGAACTCCCCCACCCTTTTCTCTTTTATCGTTATAAGACCTCCGCGTTTGTTGAACTTTATGGCATTAGCCAACAGGTTTCTGATAACCAAACCCATGTGATTGACGTCTGCGATGACCGTCAATGATTCATCAATCTCATTACGGATAGTAATCTCCTTTTGACGAGCCACTTCGCTGAATAAATGTATCTTCTCATCGACGACCGGGCGTATACGCAAAGGCACAGGATTACTTTGTAAACCATTAAGCTGTGATTGCGCCCATGCAAGCAGATTGTCCAGGTCTTGCTGTACGAAATCCAGATTTTTCCTCAGATTGTGAGAGGATTCAACAAACTCTTCATTTGTCAGTCCGTCCATCCCCATAATGTCCATCAGCCCGCGCAAACTTGCAAGCGGACCTCTCAGGTCATGACTGATAATGGAAAACAATTTATCCTTGGTGACATTGACGTTCCTTAATTGCTGCGCTTGCAATTGAATTTCAGTATTCTTTAACCCAAGCTCATCATTTGCTCTCTTCTTTAAGCGGTTATTGTAAAACAGTACGAAAGCTAAAATAGCCATTAAGCTCAACAGTCCCGCAGACGAATACATCCAAAGGCGTTGACGATTGATTTCTTCCTGCTTTAATTGCGCGTCCTTCTTCAGCAAGTTTATTTGCGCTTGCTTCATTTCAGAATCGAAGCGTGCCTGCATCAGCGCCATTTGTTCGCTGCTGCGCTGCCGGTACAACGAATCATGAACAACCAGATATTGACTTTGATAGGCAAATGCTTTGTTAGTTTCCTTTTTTGCTACGTAAATTTCAGATAGCAGCTTTAGGGAGCGCTCCAGTTCGCTCCTAAATTCAAATTTTCCTGCCAGCGAAACATTTGCAGTAAGCTGATCGATGGCTTGATCATATTTCTTTAAAGCGAAATATGTTTTTCCCATTCTGTGTAAGGTGGACACTTTCAAGAAGACATTCCGCAGCGTATCTGCTATTTTTAGTACGGTATTAAACTTCTTTAACGCATTTTCAAAATGTTTATCGTGCAGGTCAATATCGCCGAGCGTTCGCAACGCAAAGCCGGAGAGGTATGGAACGCTAAATTTATTGCTTGCTTCGAAACCTTTCGTAGCATAAACCCTTGCCGAATCGATCTCATTGATACCTAAAAAACAAAACGCGATGTTGTTCAGACTTCTGGCCATAGACCCGCCGTCAACGATGTCACTGCTGATCTTGTAAGCCTTCTTTAAATTGGATATCGCCAGGGCGTGCTGATTCTGTTCAATGTTAACAGCAGCTATGCTATTGAGACATCTGGCGATTGAAGGCAGGTCATTAAAAGATTCGCTTATCGATAACGCTTCAATGGATAACTCAAAGGCTTCGGAATAATCTCCTTTTCTATAATGAATCCAACCGAGATTCTCCAAAGCCTGGCCCATTCCTCGTAAATCTTTCAGGGATTTTGCCAGGTCTCGGGCCTGCTGAGCGTACTGCAAGGCTTTATTGTTATCACGATCACGCAAGGTTGTTACCAGCTTGTTGAGCGTTCTCACTTTTGTTGTGTCGGCCGGCATAGTCTTGATTAAATTCACCAGACTATCAATTCCATTTTGCTGTGCGTAACAGACAAACTGAACCTGCACAAAAATAAACACAAGCATTACGCGGAGAAGCATATAAAAAATGCCCATCTGAGGGACTCGCAACTTCGCAAAGGTCTCAATAAGATTCTTGTCAAAGGTTATACAAAACCTACACGAGTCAAGACCAAATTATCATACTCTAAAATGCCATGATGATGAGGGGCAGGATTCAAAATTGACCACAGAACTCATAATCGGCCATCCCTATGGGAGCACCGGGAGGTGCCGTTAATGTCAGGGGACCCGTTTGTACTTCAGGATTCTCTTTGAATTGACGAATTCTCTCAAGGGCATACATGTAATGCGCTTTCCAGCCATCTCCATTGGTGATATTTACACGGGCGGCAAGCCAGGTTTTTAGTTGTTCTATCTTCATCTGCGACACAGCACGTACCTGGGATGAGGCACCCTTATCTGATGCAAGATTTAAAAGATTAGTGAGTAAGACATCGTTGGTCGTGCGTTGCAGTTCACCCTCGTATCCGTTTTTCGCATTACTGTGAAAGGTTGCAGTGATCAGCCTATCAATTACCGTTTCAAGTGCAGGTTGATTTGCGTCTCGGGCATGATGTTCCAAAAGTCTTCCGGCGCGTGCCGGATTTAGGATCAATCCCAGCGTCATTTGTGAAGCCGTTTCCGCGGCTGCCAACGGGTCAAATGTCGGGCCGTTTCTACCTTGAATGAGTTCCCGATGACGGTCGTAGCCCATCGGCCTCGGTGGTATATTCTTAATTATATTTTCATGGAGGATGAGGGCCGATGGTGCAATAGTCGCGAGCAGTCTATCCAGGGCATTGAGTTGTTGTGCTGGCTGAACCATCTCGGTTACAGGCTGCCCATCGCCGCGCAAAGCGTATCTGTAGTTCACCCCACCTACAAGTTTCACTGCAGCTTCAATTTGATAGCGATGGAAAAAATATATTGGCACGAGCACTTCCTCCAGTGTTGCCATCGGGGCGCCGGGACGGATATTCTTTTCACCAAAGTTCTTTAGTGCCAATGCACGAATCTCCATCACCCGGTTCAGTTCCATTCCGGCATCCGCTCCGTTATCCCAAAGGTGTGCAAAAGGATGAGCGCCGCCTGCAGGTCTCGCGTCGTTATCTGAAAGAAAAGTATATCCACCAGCGATCGCGTCTTCAATGATCTTGTTCAGCGCTGCGTCTTCATCGGTTCCGTCTGCAAAATCCTGGTATCCAAATTGAACGGCAGCTTTATCCCAAGCACCAATTTTATCGTCATAGGCATTTTCCAACGAGATCTTGCCATTCACTGCCGTTGCTTTTGGGTGTGGATAATCCATCACGGAGGCGTCATGCTCTGCGCTTGAACTGTAAGAGTGTGCGATCCCAATGGTATGGCCCACTTCATGTGCTGATAATTGCCTTAGCCTTGCAATCGCCATTTTTTGCATATCGGGGGGAATCTCCTTATCAGAATATGGAGCGAGTAAGCCCTCTGCGATAAGAAAATCTTGCCGAACCCGCAATGATCCCAGGGTAACATGACCTTTGATGATCTCGCCAGTGCGTGGATCCGTAACGGTAGCGCCATACGACCACCCTCTGGTGGACCGATGAACCCATTGGATCAAATTATATCTCACATCCATGGGATGAGCATCTTCCGGCATCATTTTAACCTGAAATGCCTCTTTGTAACCGGCAGATTCAAAAGCCTGGTTCCACCAACGTGCTCCGTCGAGCAATGCCGAGCGAATAGGCTCTGGCGTTCCACGGTCCAGATAATAAATAATTGGCTCAACTGCTTCGCTGGATGGTGCCGATGGATCTTTCTTCTCAAGCCGGTGCCGCGCAATAAATCTTTTCTCGATGGGTTCGCTGATTGGGGTCGCGTAGTCATAATATGCAATCCCGAAAAAACCTCCACGAGGATCAAACCTGCGCGGCTTGTAATTGTTATCGGGCAATTCTACAAAAGAATGATGTTGTCTGACCGTTAAATTAGACGGTGTAGGCACTACGCTTCGGATGAATTCTCCTGTTGGCTGCCCTGTATAAGTTAGCGTGACTTCGAATTCGGAGTTTTTAGGAAAGTTCTTTGTGCCTGGGAGATAAAAAGCCGAAAGAGATTCATCAAGCTTGTAATCACCTTGCTTAAGGGCGCGCAATCTACCCACCACGCCATGCGCGTCCCTGATAAAGAAAGACGAAGCGTCTACAAGTACTTTATCGCCGTCAGCAGCTTCAATGTTAAAACCCCAATGAACCGATTGTGCAAAGGCTTCTTCGACCGCACGACGCTCATCCTTACTCTCGGAGATTGCCCGATAGCGGTAGTTCGCCTCTACCATAAGCACCTTCGGCCCCCTTCGCTCGAATTTCACAATGCGCTCGCCTCCCAGTTGGCCTCTGTCTAATCCGATGTCGTTGGAGCCAACGCCCGCGGTAAGGGAATTGATGTACAGGAATTCTATGTTGAACTTGCCGATCAGGAGGAATACTTTGTCCTTCCTGTCATCGTAATAAAATTCGAAGTATCCAGGAAAGCTTTTCATACCGGAGACTTTCTCGGCAATCGTGCCTTGAGATACCAATGGCTGCTCGGCTGACTTCCTTTTCTTTTGCGAAAAAGAAGAAATGGCAAATGCCAACGTCAGCAGTGTTAAAAGAAATGACTTCATCATGTTTAGGTTACGTCTCCTAAACTATGAATAAAAGTGAATAGTGAAAAGCTGATCGTGAAAAGGAAAGAATTTTGCATCTCAATTGATCTTTAATTCCGGCGCCGTTATCATTATCTGATTGTTTATCTCATTATTGCCTTTGGGCCGGCTATCCGGCCGACCGATTAATCACCAAATCGCCAATCATTAAATGACCCCGTCTGTTGAGGAATTAGCACATGAGCTTGCAATCCTGGAGAAGTCCCGCAAAGACCCCCGCGCTTTTGGCGAACTTTATGAAAAATACTTTGACCGCATTTTTAATTTTATCTTTCGTCAGACTGATGACGAGGACCTGACCGCGGATCTCGCGTCCCAAACTTTCCTGAATGCCTTGAAGAACGTAGGGAATTACGAATTTCGGGGTTATCCTTTTTCTGCCTGGCTGTACAAGATTGCCAGCAATGAGGTAAACAAGCACTACAGAAAGAAAAAGAAAGAGAAAGTATTCAGCATAGAGGAACTTCGCATCCGGGAGCTTATTGACCAGGCGAATGTGGATTGGGATGAAGCGCTGATCGTAAAACTCCTGAACCACCTGAAAGAATTGCCTACGGAAATGCTGGAGGTGCTGGAGCTGCGGTTCTATGAAGATAAAGATTTTAAGGAGATCGCGTTCATTCTCGATATAACCGAAAGTGGAGCGAAAATGAGAACATACAGGGCATTGGACAGGCTGCGCAGAAATTTTAACTTACGGATCAAGTACGATGGGAAGGAATGAAATACGACTTAGGCGCCAGAGAATGAGTTCCGGCAACATTGCGCGCCATCGGAATTATGGTGTGCTGATGGAACGGCATCAGCGCGATGTGCGGATAAGGCGACTGGCTATAGCATGCATATACATTCTGGTAATCATTTCGCTAATGGCTGTTTACCTCGTAACCCGAAAGCACGAGCAACGTGCTGTGCCAGCAAAACCGGTCTCTTCAGTAGCCGCAACAAGCTGGAGCCCACAAACTTTAATCGCACCGGCAGTTCCGTCACTTGCCGCCTTATCATCACTCGCCCGACTCTTGACTTATGACTAACTCTCATCAACAGCCGGACCGTAGAAAAGAAATTGTAGCCGGCCTCTCTTCGTTTATGGCAACGGCGTATATCATCGTTGTTAATCCGGCGATACTTAGTAACAGTGGTATGCCGTTCCCGGCCGTGCTCACAGCAACGGTGCTGGTTTGCTTTTTCAGCAGTGTAATGATGGGCGTCTATGCAAAAAATCCCATTTTAGTTGCTCCCGGCATGGGGCTAAATGCGTTTTTTTCTTTCACTGTTGTGAAAGGAATGAATGTAGCCTGGCCTGTGGCCCTTGGTGCGGTATTCTGGGCCGGAGTGGTATTTATGCTTCTTTCCATCCTGAACATAAGAACACACATCGTGAAGTCGATACCATTGCCGCTCCGATATGCCATCACCGGAGGCATCGGCCTCTTCATCGCCCTTATCGGTTTCGTCAATGCGGGTTTCATCGTGCACAATCCGGCAACAGTGATCAGCGGCAGCATCCTAACTCCTCCGTTGGTGGTTTTCTTATTCGGGTTGTTCGTTACCGCTGCCTTCGTCATCAATCGCGTAACCGGCGCTGTGCTTTTGGGAATGTTGATAACGACAATACTGGCGTCTACACTGGGACGGCTTTGGGGTGGCACTGTGCCCCTCGTTCACTGGCGCGGCTTCATCGCCTATCCGGACTTCAGCCTCCTCTTCGCATTAGACCTCGTGCAAAGTCTGTCATGGAGCCTTGTTCCAGTGATCTTCGCGTTTGTATTTACCGGTATGTTTGACGGCCTTTCCACTTTTGTCGCATTGTCAGAGGCAGCAAGCCTCACCGATGAAAATGGCGAGCCGAGAAACATTAAGAGATCACTGATAACTGATGCTACCTCTTCCATGCTCGCCGGCCTGTTCGGTTCGAGCCCGGGCACTGCCTACATCGAATCTGCGGTTGGAATCGAGGCGGGTGGCAGAACAGGCTTGACTGCCATAACGGGAGGCCTATTGTTTCTTCCCTTTCTGTTTCTGTCACCGCTGCTCACCGCTGTTCCTGCTGTTGCAACCGCTCCCGCGCTAGTACTGGTTGGATCGTATATGATAAGGCCGGTGACCCGAATCCAATGGCTAAAAATGGAGGAAGCGATACCGGCATTCCTTGCGCTGGTGCTTATCCCATTTACCTATTCCATCACTCAGGGAATAATATGGGGATTTCTGAGCTGGACCTTTTTGAAAGTTGCGCGCGGCAAATTCCGCGATGTTTCCCCGGCACTTTGGATCATAGATGCTCTTGCGATTGTTTCCCTGATAATTACCTGACAAATAAAATTACCTTATGCGCAAACGATTCTGCACACTTACATTTATACTACTGCTGGCCTTCAGTGGCGCCGCTGGTCAGTCGATTATTGAGGAGCGGCCCACGGCAGCCAAGGACGTTTATCATGCGAACAATATCACAGGCATCCTTGGCGCGTTTCCGGAAGAGATAAAGCTGTTGCTAAGCCAGACAACCGACAAAAGGGAATCCGTTATTCAGCAGGTCACCTATATTTCAGGAACATTGAAGGGGAAGCCTGTTGTGATCGCGTATACCGGGATCGGAAAAGTAAACGCAGCATTGGCCACCATTTTATTGATCGAACATTATCGCCCGAAAGCGATATTATTCACTGGTATCGCCGGGGCCATCAATCCCGACCTTGCACCCGGCGATATCGTTATCGGCACCAGGCTCGCACACCATGACTACGGTACGCTTACCCCCGAAGGAACATTAAGACGTGCCACACGCGACCCTGCGACGTTGCTGGAAAATCCAATTTACTTTCCCAGCGACTCTTCGCTCCTTGAGCGTGTTATGAGGGCCGGCAAATCGGTTCTGCTGGAAAATGTGAGCGGCCTGGTAACCAGGAAGCCGTCCCTTACGGCGGGCGTTATTGTTACCGGCGATGTTTTTGTTGCATCGGGCGACGCCGCAAATGAGCTAAGGAAAAAAATGAATGCTGAAGCTACGGAGATGGAAGGCGCCGCCGTGGCGCAGGTAGCGTACCAGCAGCAGGTACCTTTTTTGGTTATCCGTAGTATGAGCGATAATGCAGGAAACAATGCTTCGGGCGATATCATAAACTTTTATCAGGCCGCAGCGAGAAATTCCGCAAAGTTGGTAATGGCCTTTTTAGAAGTGAAAAGTCAACAGTAAACGGTTTCTCCCCAATCTGTAATCAAGATTCCGCCCGCGCGACTTTGGTGACGCGAGCACGCACCAACCGGTCCAGTAAACCCGCGATTCGAGGTGTAAACCAAACAAATAATAATACACCTCCGATATTAAAAATCATATGGGCATTGGCTATCTGCCGGGCTATGCCATAAGGTGTGATAAAAGATGATAGCCTTGCAATTGCATCATGCAACAGTACGCCGATCACCACCGTGACGACGTTGAAGCCAAGGTGAAATATACCAGATTTTAAGGCGTCCTTTGACCTGCCGAGGCTGGCGATTAATGTATCGGCACACGTGCCGATTTCCGCGCCCAGCATTACTGTGATGCCCACGGCGAGTGAAATCATTTTTTGAGACGCTAAGGTGATGACGATACCCATAGTGGCAGATGAGGACTGAATAATCGCCGTTAATCCTGCGCCGACAAGAACGCCCTTCCAGGGATTTTCAAGTGTTTCAATCCAGCCCGTAAAGCTCGGGCTGTCCTTCAGCGGTTCCGTTGCCTGACCCATTAAACCAAGGCCGAAAAAGATAAGTCCAAACCCGAACAGCGTGAGCCCAATGTACCTCAGGGTTTTTCTCTTCTTGCTAAAAAAATAGAGAACAAATCCGCCAAGCAATAAGATTGCAGCATACTCACCGATTTGAAATGCAATGATCTGACTTGAAACGGTGGTGCCAATGTTGGCGCCCATGATCACTCCGATAGAACGATGGAACGGTATTACCCGGGCATTGACGAGTGCAATGATCATGATTATCGTAACGGACGACGAGTCAAGCATTATCGTTACAAAGATTCCCGATAAAACCGCCAGAAAGACATTGCTGGTAAAACGTTCAAGAATTCCCTTCATCTTGTCGCCCGCGATTTTACGAAGGCTTATGGAAAGTCTGGTGACCCCATAAAGAAACAAGGCTAGCCCACCTAACAGTCCTAATACGATTGGAACGTAATTCATAATTATTCTAATGTAAGTCCTAAAATCATCTTCCGTGTGTTAATTAATTATTAACCAATTTTCCAAAATAATATCCTCCGCATACGTTAAAGGTGATCGTTAAGGACAACCTTTAGGCTACACGTCTTTTTCCAGTTAGACAATAAACTGGTGGTATCGATTGGATGCAGTAGCGTAATTTGTGCCGCGAGGCTGCCGAGTCACCGAAACGGGAAGACTCACCGGGAAGGCGATTCTGCCCGACCACGGTCAACGATCAACATGTCAAAGCACGGTAAATTACCCCGCCACCCAGCTACCCTGAAATCCGGAATGAAAAACGACGGAAAGTATTGTCGACGTGGTTACCTCTTCTGCCCCTCCTTCATTAACAATAATAGGCACCACCAGGGCCTTTCAAACGGTAGCGGCGGAGACAAGTTACATTACATCTCATACTACCTCAGCGACAGTGGAAATAGTTGGTGGAATGTATAGCAGAAACCGGGTTAGATATATGATCAGCTGGAACTGAACACGAAAACAAGTCTTTATGATAACCAAAATTACGGCCGGAATGTCCGTGCATCCTCCCGCCGGCGCCCAACGTGGTTTTGTCCGTGAACCACGACCGGCATCTGCCAAGTCCATGAATATTGTTTTTCTTACGCATCCGGAGTTTCTGGGTCACGTAAGCTTACCACGATTTTCTGGAATGCTCATAGAAGGTATGCGTAGCCGTGGGCATAAGGTTGATGCCATTTCGCCCAAGGCCAGGTTTGTCAATCTTTCACGTTCCAAGTTTGCAAGGAAGTGGTTAGGGTATATTGATCAGTACCTTTTATTTCCAAGGGAAGTTAAAAGGCGCCTTAAGAAGTATCCATCCAATACACTTTTCGTATTTACAGACAACGCACTCGGTCCCTGGGTCCCTTTGGTGGCTAATCGGCCGCATGTCATACACTGTCACGACTTTATGGCCCAGGAATCTGCCCTAGGGAAAATCGCAGAAAATCCTACCCGCTGGAGCGGAAGGAAATACCAGAGGTTAATTGCTGACGGCTATTGTAAAGGCAAGAATTTTATTTCCGGGTCGGAAAATACCAGGAAGGTTCTTCAAAAATTTCTTCCCTGTGTGCCTGCCCGATCGGAATTGGTTTTCAATGGGTTACATCAATTATTCGAACAGTTTGATGCCGCGACTTCCCGGTACGTGGTCGGTAAAGAATTCGGGCTCGATCTAAGCAAAGGATATTTGTTGCATGTTGGCGGAAATCAATGGTATAAGAACAGGCCCGGCGTTATTGAAATATATGACGCGTGGCGTTCTCGCTCAACGATTTCGTTACCCTTGGTTCTTATCGGTCAGCCGCCATCGGACGATCTTATGGCAACTTATTCAGAGTCGCCGTATAAGAGGGATATTCACTTTGTAACAAACGCGAAAGACAGAATTATGAATTTCGCGTATTCTGGCGCTTCAGTATTTCTATTCCCATCCAAAGCCGAAGGATTCGGTTGGCCCGTTGCCGAGGCGATGGCCTCTGGCTGTCCTGTCGTCGTCACCAACGAAGCTCCTATGACTGAGGTGGCTGGTGCAGCCGGATTTCTGATACCCAGGAAACCACATCAAAAATCATTGACGACTGCCTGGTCCCAGGAAGCCGGGGCGGTGATTGAAAAAGTTATGACATTGTCGTATGCCGAGAGGCAGTCAGTGATCAATGCGGGTCTTGAGAATGCCAAACGATTTGATACCCAGAAAGCTTTAACCAAAATCGAGAAAATTTATCTCGACATTCTAAAAGTCACTTAGTGATTTGAGACTGGCCATTCATTGAATTACCTCGCCCAACGTCTCCGTACAGTGGCGCTTAAAAACTTTATCGCAGAATCGGCACGATATAACAATTAACGACGTAATTGAAAATGCTTACAACTCCTTGAACAAATAAATCAGTTTTGCTCACTTTGATTCTAAGTTCCGGCATAAATAAGCGAAAGCAGGCCGGTTAAAAAAAAGAAAAACATGGCTGCAAGAAGTGCCGTGGTACCCGCCGGCGAGCCTCGAAATTCCTTCCAAATGAATACACCCCAAAATGCGGCCACGAGCGTTGCACCCTGACCAAGACCATAAGAGATCGCTGCGCCGGCTTTTCCCGCTGCGATGAGGTTTAAAGAATTTCCTAGGCCCCATATCAAGCCACCCAACACCCCCGTTAAATGCACGGTGAAGCTTCCTTGAAAATACGCGCGATACGTTGTTGGTGCACCTTCAAATGGATTATAAATAAGGATCGAATTAAAGATGAAATTACTAAGCAAAATGCCCACGGAAAATATAAACACTGCAGTGTAGGACGTCATTTTACCCGCAGCAGGCATGTCAACATTCTCGAGGTCCATGGAAGCAGCAACAAAACGATAAAAGAATGACATTAAGAGACCGGCCGCTAAGGACAAGAAGATTCCTTTGGTGGACACCTTCGTACTGCCTGCCCCGCTCTTTCTTCGATATGCAACGGCATTCAGAATTACCGCTACTGTTACCAGCGCCACCCCCAATGACAAAAAAATCGGATTGCCATTTTCAGATCCCAAATAATTCACTAGTACGCCCAGAATAAGTGCGAGCCCTATTCCAATGGGAAATGCCACAGCCATGCCGGTTATAGAAATGGCAGCAGACAATAATATGTTGGCTGCATTAAAAATCACGCCTCCCATTAGTGCCGACAGTAAATTTTCAGTGCTTGTCTGTGTCAGATCGGGAAGGAACGCTCTGCCTGAAGTCCCCATGCTTCCCAACGTAAAAGCGCTTAACAGAGAAAAAATGAAAATTCCAATCACATAATCCCAATAAAACAATTCAAATCGCCAACTTTTTCCTGCTAGCTTCTGTGTGTTTGCCCACGAGCCCCAGCACAACATGGTGATCATGCAGAACAGAACTGCAACAGCATAACTATTTACGACATACATAGCGTTTAAGATTTAGTAATTCTATTCACCGTATAAAAACACTGGGCATCCTATTTTTTGACCTGGTGGGCCTCAAACCCATCGACAAGTTTGTCACTGTAAATAATTACATCTCGCAAATCTACCTCGAGTGCATCACTTGGATTAAGGATCTTATACCGCACAGTATGCTTGCCCTTTTTTAATTCGTACTTCCAGGCTACATCTGTGCGACGCGCATTGTAAGCCATGGGTAGTTTAATATTCTCGACAAGGACGCCATCGACGTATAATTCACTGTTAAATACCGGGCTGTCTGCCTGGCTATCCCATTTTCCGCTTTCACCTCGGATGACAAAGCCAGTTCCCTCAAAGTCAAAAGTTAACTCATGTGTTTTCGAAAAAGACGCAGGAATTTTTTTGACGGGGAAATGACCCATAAAACTCTGTTCGAATTTAACCGGCACCGGCGCCTGGGTCTCAATGGTGATCACATCATTTTTTTCTGAACCGCCGTTGCGCTTGATGTTTGCTAATGCCTGCTTAAAGCCGATTTCATAAACATCGCTAAGAGAGGTGGATGTATACTTGAAGTCGATCGATTCAGCTTCTGCCAGTCCCATTTTCCAGTAGGCGGGAATTTTATCATA
>JANNPM010000005.1:0-8673 GCA_031400145.1 Chryseolinea sp.
CCACATATACGGAAGGCCTTGTGCGCAACGTCCTCCGCTAGCGCGGTTTTAGTGTACATGGAAGTCATCATCTGCACCTTTAACGCGACCTTTTTTCTTAAAGAGAGATAACGTGCGCTTCACAGATTTTTTTCTTTCCGCTTTACGCACGTGGGCGCGTTTCTTTTCAAACAATAGGCTGAGCGCTGTGCCGTCCGCTACTTTCGAAAGGCGGGCATATTCCTTGCCAAGCAGCGTAAGCTGCTCAACGGAAAGGCCTAACCTCACGAAGTTGCTAATTCCCTCGTCGAAACAAATTGGCTTAAACTTCATTCGGTTGTTATCGATCAATCCAAATTCGTACTCGCCATTGTCAAAGTTGGTCAGGATATTTCCCAGATTATAGTCAACATGATAGATGTTATTCTGATGCAGCCTGAACGTAAAGGCCGCTAAAGCCACTAATAATTGAGACGTCATAATTTCAGGATCCTGATGGATTTTTTCCAATGCCTGAAAAGCCGTGTGTTCGCTCACAAAAAACATCTCATCAATCAAACCGTTGCGGACTATCTCAATATATGCAATAGGACGAGGGGTATTAAAACCTTTTTGCAGCAGAACTTTCGCGTTGTCATATGCACGTTGCGCCTTGGAGGGATAAAAATAAGTATACCGGATTTTATTAGGCAGGTAAATGCGCTTGAATGATTTGATCACCAGCCGCACTCCTTTGACATTATCTTCCCTGATTATGTTTCGATGGGAGTGCAACAGAATTCCAAGCGAATTAAACCTGTGCGGTAAGTCCCCGAGGTAGTCCGTAAGAAAATCAAATTCCGGATTGATTATGATCTTAGCCATCGCCTGACGTAAATATAAAAGAACGCCGCTGCTTTCATGCGTTACTATTAATCTGTCCGGCAAAGAATGTCAATTTCCCAAGAAGATGAATACAGGGCCAGCTATAACGTTCTGAAAGGAATAAACCGCGCACGGAGAACGCTAATGCGCGGACTTACCAGCAACTGTAGCTCAAGCAATTAAATAAAACAGGATCCCCCGGGGATCCTGTTTTTATTTGTAGAACGCATGTGTTGCTTTAAGCAGGCAACTTATTGACTTTTCAGTACCAACTCCAGGGATACCCGACGATTTTGTGCGCGTCCAACGGCTGTTCCATTTGTTGCAATCGGCTGTTCCTCTCCAAAACCTGTCGCCTCAATACGGGCTTGATCGGCGCCCTTACTCGTGAGGTACGCTTTCACCGCGTCGACCCGCGCCTGCGACAGTCTGAGGTTCGTAGCGTTGCTGCCGTTTGAATCTGTATGGCCGCCCATCTTCAGATTATAATCGGTGTACTCCGCCAGGATGCTGACAACCTCATCCAGAACCGCAAAAGACGAAGGCTTTAGAATCGCCTTACCTGTTTCAAACGTGATGCCGCGGGTTGCAAAATTAAGTCTCTTCTTAACTTCTTCTTTCACTACCGGACATCCGCTGTTAGCAGGATCACCTGTTGATGTTGGACATCTATCGACATTGTCCGGAACACCGTCGCCGTCGCTGTCTGCAGGGCAACCAGTGTCATCAACCTTCACTCCTTTTTCAGTTCCGGCACATTTGTCAAGCGCATCCTGCACGCCATCTCCGTCAGCATCGGGACATCCTTCGAAAATGTCCAGACCTGCCTGATTAGGACATTTATCCTTGGCGTCTTCAACACCATCATTGTCGCTATCGGGGCAACCTCCGAACCGTGCTACGCCGGGAACGTCAGGACATTTATCATCGAGATCTGCCACACTATCATTGTCTTTATCCGGACATCCTTCCAGCTCAGTTTTGCCGGCCAGCGTCGGACATTTATCTAAGTAGTCAGCAACACCATCCTGATCGCCATCAAGCGGGCATCCTTTCGAATCGACTTTTGCCGTAGCGGGTGTATCCGGACAAGTGTCTTTCTTGTCGGGAACGCCATCATTATCTGTGTCTTTAGGCTTGCGCAGCGCAAATACCAGGCCCGCACTGTGCTGCAAGTAAAGGTCATTCCCACCCTCATCCACGCCATCCCATTCGTCGAAAAGCGGCGCGTTAATGGTATTGGCCACCTCAAGACCGAAACGGTCGTTAAACTGAAAGAGGATGCCTACGCCTACAGCTACGTTTCCTTTTAGCTCTCCATCTGTAATAACTGCCTCACTGACGCTGGTAAACTCCTTCGTGTCGATGTATGAGCCACCAATACCTGCTACCAGGAAAGGAGCAACAGCAGCATCCTCTTTAAAGATATAACCGTTATTAAACTTGTACTTCAGCTTCAAATTCAGAACGTAGAAATCTCCATCTACGCCTACCGTTCGAGCTGAATTCTGATACCGAACCTGATTAAAGGAAACCTTTTCAACCAAATTGAATGAGGAGTTCAAATATTGCTGCAATGATATCGCGGCACCAACCTGCTGAAATTTGAAGTCATAAAAGTGGTGTTGGTTGTCATTCAGATCGCCATCGTACTCGGTCATGGTGGCATGAAAACCGATGGATCCACTTTGCGCGTGAACAAAGTGAGACGTCAGGCAACACATAATGCCGCAGAGGGCAAAAAACTTTTTAATCATAAGCATAGTTTTAGTGGAAATTGATTTTAATTTGGTTTTGTAGTTTCATGAAATAACTAAAATGAAGTATCTATTCTGCTACCTTGTCTGCAGATCACATATCAATCACAAAGAGTCATTCAAAAAGCTTACAATTATTTTACCAAGTATGAGACAGCGTCGGATTTCGGGTTTTTCACCTTCTGAAATGCAGTAGGACCATTTAATGAAAGGAGGATCCAGTTAATTGGGCATTTTATTGCACACTCGTGCGGATAAAGTTCAATTAACCTTAGCGCTAATTAGTCTTCGGGCTATTTATCAGCGTTTAAAGATCTCAATGGCTATTGAGAAACTAAGAGCGGGGTCAAGCAACGGGGTGGCAGATGAACGTGTGCGATGACCATGCTGCGCTGTTGTATTGCGATCCTTAACTTTCTAAATTAATGAAATTTCACACATTGAAGTTGCAACGGAACTGCCACCTGTCTGGGCCTGTACATAAAACGCTGACTTTAATTCCAGTCCGCCGCTAGTATGCCTGAATTGCGTCCTGTCGGGAATAAGTATTGGAGAATCGCCAGGATAACCACCCTGGTATTCGCGCCTATAATACTCATCGCGGGAGCATTTATTTATACAAAGCTTTACGGATTTAAGCACGCGCTGGAGGAACTGGTATATTCTAAAACCGACGGACAATACGCCCTGACGATTGGCACAACCGACTTCCAACTTAGATCACTCAGCTTTAAGTTTGAAAATGTGAGAATTGTATGCGCCGACTCCACAACCGACCGTGGCATGATCGCAGTCGATATCCCATTTTTCGAGTTGCAGTTCGGATCATTGTCTTCTCTCTTTACGGAAGAATTTAACATTAAACGGCTGACTGTTGATGAACCGCAGATAGCGGTTGAAGCTTCACCGGGAAAGCAGAAACCTATCATGGTCTCGCAGGAGTTGATGAGACTCTATCCCGCCATTGAATCGGTATTAAACAGGTTCAAAATCGAACTGTTAAAGGTCAATCGTGCGTCGATTCAACTTGATCAAAAAGGGCAGACTGCTGTCCGCATCAATTTCATTGACCTGCTCATTCAACATTGGAGGATGCGCGAGCTCAGTGCACAAAGCCAGCTGAAGCTTAACATCGAAAAGCAGGACCTGATATTGGGAAACGCAAACGTGAAATTTTCGGCAATTGAGTACAACTTCCACGAACATCATCTGAAGTTCTCTGACTTTCATATCTCGACAGCGGACTCGTTAACAGGCTCCGACATCGAAGTATCAGGGAAGACGTTGTTGCTCCAAAATCTTGACTATCAGGATTTCTACAAGAATCTAAAATATACGCTTAAACGCGCAGAAATAGACCGGCCTGTCATTAATGCACATTTTAAATGGGGGAAAAGCAGAAAACGGATCGAGCTCGACAAAAATGTAGTTACGCGTATGCTTAAATATGCAATCGGCGAGTGTGCTGTGGATAGTGCGGTGATAAGAGATGCGCGTGTAAACATAGCGTTGCAAAGGGGCAGCGATACTATTCGGATAATTCTTCCCGATGTCGACTTCCGCATGCATGCATTCAGCGTTGTTCGCGACAGCAGCACGTTTCAGGTTGGCGAAGTGGAAGTGAATCTCAATGGATCGGCGTTGACCCTTTCACGTAACCTTTCCGTAAAGCTTGATCAGGTGCTGTTCGCCCGCACCGGGGATCTGACGTTTAAGAACATTCGATTGTACAGTCCGGGCGCGAAGCGTCCAATTGCCGTTATTTCAACAGTCGAGGTGCAGAATTTTAACCTCATGTCACTGCTTTTTGCACGACGTTTTGCTGCACGCTCCATTATTGCAGAGAACGGCAGACTGTACATTTCAAAGCCGTCTCGCGAAAACCAAAAGCATGTGGATAAGGACACGACCTATCATTTGGCCGATCTGTTTATCTCTGCGATAAGGCTCAAGAACATTGCAGTGACCTACATAGATGGCCCGAATACACTGAAGCTGGAGGGACTTTCATTCTCGGCAAATAACCTCAGGTATGGTAAGGATCAACAACTGGAATACAATTTAAAAAGCGTGAATGCCTCAACGGCTGACTTTACGCAACGCGGCCATGGATTTCACGCAAACCTTCACAATGCATCTTACATTGCGGGGCATTTTCGTGCAGCGCTTGGAGATATCTCCACGGACAGTCTTTATTTTCATATACGAAATCTTAGCGCAAGAAAAGATGCGAACGCAGAGGATTTTCGACATTGGCAAAGCGTGGATATAGCACAACTGGAGTTGAAGGGGACAACCCGGGATTCACGAGCACAGGAGCGCCCCAATTATTCCACACAGGCTTCGACGATCGGAACAGTGCACATTCAGTCGCTCCAAGTTGATCTGGCAAACAACAAAAACAAAATTTCATTTTCGGGTAAGAACATTTCGACAAATGCTGTTTCACTCGGTAACACAATATCGTGGCCAGATCGCGTCCTTGCCGAATTGGACGACATCCGTTTCAATAGCAATGATTTGAATACCCAGGCCAGGAAGGTGAATATAAATTACCCTTCGCTAGTCGATATAACGGACGTACATGTATCGACAGCGGGCATAAACCTTTCCGCGGCTGAGTTGCAGGTGCGCAAACTGAAGCTTGACGATACTGATTGGGGACTTTCAAGATTATCAGCGCACGAGGTAATGGTGGAAAGAAATGGAAACGGTCTGCTCCAGTCAGACAGTGTTGTATTGTTACAAGCACAATGGGAAAGATCATCAGGCCATCCGCACATCGAACGTGGGGAAATATTCAAACCCGTCATCCACATGGTACAAACTGATAAGTCATCAAAACCATTGAATCTTGATGATCTTAGTTCCTACTTTCCAAATCAGCTGATTTTACATCCCGGGACATTGCAGACTGCAACCGGCAGACAAATAACATTTGGCATCTGTTCTGGCGATAAGGCAAAAGGGGCAGTTGCCTGTGCGGGGCTAAAAACGGCATTTAAGAAATCCGACCTGACGATTGAATCACTGATGATTAGTAAAACAAAGCTGACCATTCAAAATGCTTCATTAACATCTAACCGGGGATGGTATGCCGCGAATGATCTGGAGGACACAGAAATCAGCGCACAATTTCAGAATATAAGCGTTGCCGGATTTTCAATAAATGACATCGTGGAAACGAACAGTGCGAAAGAGCTTGAATTCGAAATGGACCACCTAAGCCTTGACCTTCGCCGCGACAAGCGTCTTCCGGATCCCCCGGAACAAAACAGACCGACCACGCTTGATGGTATGATCAAACTGCCCGAAAATATCGATATCAAGACTATTAATATACGCGATGGCAAAATTCAATACAGGCAGGTTTCTGACAAGACAGGCGAAGAAGGTTATGTGATGCTGGACAAACTTTCAGTAAAAGCCGAATTTGATAGCCTTTCAGATTTCATATCCCTGAAAGCCAAAACCAACCTTTACAACTCCGGAATTGTACGTGTCAACTATCAGACTACTGATACTTCAAGCTTTCGGTTGAACATCAACATCAAAGAACTGGATCTCACCAAGCTCAATGAGATTGTGATGCCATTACAGGCATTGAGGATTCGTTCCGGTTATTTACAGGAGTACAACATGAACATTAACGCCGACGATGAAAAGGCGAGCGGGGAAGCAATGATCACTTACAAAGGGCTGCATCTTGAAATATTCAAGCATAACGAACCCGAGCGAAAAAATCTTGGCAGCGAGGTTTTAACATTACTTGCAGACGGCATCATACTCAAGCACACGAAAGAAAATGCATCGGCCGTGGTTAATCATACCCGGGTAAAGCACAAGTCTGTCTTTCATTATTGGGTAACATCTGCAGTAAACGGAGCGATTGGCGCGGTGCGGAAAGGGAAACGCAAATAGTCAGTTATGAATCAAGCGTCGTATTTCCGTAAACTCTTAGTTCGCAGATTTTACATTTGATCCTAAGCCGCCCTGATGCCCATTATAATTTGTCATTCATATTCCATTCAAAATTGCTTATTGTGGAATCCTTGACCCACAGCAACATCATGGGGCAATTTAAATACACAAAAAAGCTCTCAATGATCTCATTTTTCACTGATTCGGCCTGATCAACACCTTGGCATTAATATCGTACACAGAATCAGTGTCGTCAAAATAATCTTAATCTAAAATTAAAAAATAACAACAATGAAAAAGTCAATTCTAATTCTTGCCGCTACACTGTGCTTGAGTGGAGCCGCCATGGCGCAGGCCACACAGCCTACCGACAGTACTGGAACGCAGGTAACTCAAACTCCTGATCAGAATTACAAAAAAGATATGTTGAAAGTAAATTCAAACGAAGTTCCTGCTTCTCTTAAAACTACGCTTCAAGGTACACAATACAAGGGCTGGGAAACTGGAACTGTCTACAGAAACCAGAACAGCGACATGTATCTTCTTGAAGTAAAGGACGGCAATCAGTCTAAGACTTACCGTTTCGATGCTGCTGGCAAGCCCATTGAGGAATAATCAACTATGCCTGCTGGCAAAAAAGAGGTTGTCGTATAAGACAGCCTCTTTTTTTTTGATTTTCAAGCTTCAGGATCTGTCTTCCTCAAGATCTTCGTGATTGTCTCCACCCAGACTATAAATATTATTTTCTTCGTCCTCATTTCCGGTTTCTTCATCCTTGTCATCTAATTCCGTTCCGGGTATATCCAGATCATTGCCGGTAAAGTCCAAAGGGTAAACCCGGTCTTCAAGAATTTCGTCATCCCCTTCAAAGGTGTTTTCCTCACTTTTCAAGGCAATCAAATCCTCCTTTGTCACATCGGCCTCCGACCTCTTTTTGCCTTTAACCAACTTAATTGGCTCAATACCTGTGTCAAGCGATTCAATATCACCTTCCACTGGTGCTCCTTCGCTGTCCATTGAAACCCGCTCTTCGCGAAAAACAATGTCATCCTGCGGGGGATACTTGGGATAACCGGGAAGTTCTTCATCTCCTGGTACGCTACGGTCCTTATTTGTCTTTTTCATGTGTTAATAATTTGTTTTTAGTTGTCACATGGAATCGCATGGTTAATTAACATCCTTTTGGGTGAACGTGCATGACGATTTCATGTGTTAATTTGTTTTTAGTTGTCACATGGAATGGCCAGACCAAATTATCATCCCTTTTGGGTGAACGGGGTGCATGGCCATTTCATAATGTGTTATTTGGTTAACAATCCATATAGGTTTTGCAATCTTTTCATTTGACTTTTTGCCCAATATTCATGCCCGTTCAATTGGCTATAGCGAGTTGCGTCTCCTCTGGAAGCTTCGCAGGTGCAATGACACGTACGCGGATTCAAGGTAATTACCTGAGATTGGACAACTCGGTGAAAAGTTTCCTTTGTTCTTCCGTGAGGGTGGCAGGCAACGTGACCTCATACGTAATGTATAAGTCTCCGCGCTCCCCTTCTTTCTTATAAACAGGAAGGCCTTTTCCCTTCAGTCTCACCCTGGTTCCAGGTTGCGTTCCGGGTTTTACCTTTAACTTCACTTTTCCGTCGAGGGTATCAATCATTGTTTCACCACCAAGCACAGCAATGTAAAGATCAATCAGTGCCGACGCAGAAAGATCATTTCCTGCCCGTTTGAATATTGGATGACTCTCAATGCTAAACGTAATATACAGATCACCCGCAGGCCCTCCGTTTACGCCGGGCGCCCCATGCCCTTTTAACCGGATCACCTGCCCGTTTTCAACACCCGCAGGGATTGTAATACGAATATTCTTTCCATTGACAGTAAGGGTTTGGCGATGTGTTTGCAAAGCATCTGCAAGATTGAGTTTGAGTTCGGCATTGTAATCCTGACCTTTGAATTTGGTTTGACGCGAGCGACCTGATCCGCCGAACATCGATTCAAAAAAATTGGAAAAATCTCCTTCGGCATCGCTATTTAATGGCTCCCGTTTGTTTCGCGCAGATGAATGGTAAACACCCGGCCAACTACGTAGTCGTTTTTTTCTGAGGCAGTAAATCTTCGATGTCGTTCACACGCCTCTTAGGGAGTTCTT
>JANNPM010000013.1:0-1967 GCA_031400145.1 Chryseolinea sp.
CTGCTCATATTTCCTGAACCAGTATTCAAAATCACGGTACTCAAGTTCCTTCTCTAAGCAGAACTCCTGTTGAGTCTTCCTGCCCACACTCCAAGCTTTGATCAGTGAAAACATCAATTGCTGTAAAACCGGATCTGATGATGCCATACCTTTTTTTGAGCAAAGCTATGGCGCCCAGAAGCATACTCAAAGATGTGGTTTGTAGCAACCATACATTTGCACCCTTCATTACTTCTTTAATAATTTCAGCGTCTGACTGCCCGTGGATTGTCTTACTCTTAGCACATATATCCCGGGCCTGTAGGATGTAGCATCAACTTCCAACACAATAGTTCCACCGGCCACTTTCTTAGTAAACATTGACTGACCCAAAAGACTTACAATTGCAACGTCGATTTTGTCATCACTCGATGATGTGATTACTATATTAAACTTATCCGTGCTTGGATTGGGGTATGCTACCAGGGTTGACTTTTCCCTTACCACTTCGGCCGATTCTGCAAGGTATTGTCGAATAGAAGTATTGTCTACACAGGGTTGGGAGATCGATATTCTTGAAGCCGTTAGTTGGACTCCCTTGTCATTGTACCAACTAATAGTAACTGTGTTTTGACCCGCTACGGTTTGAGTTAAAAAAACGATTCGCCAACGGTGGCCAGGTGGGTTGCTGTTTTTGATGTCTTGTTTACCTGCCATTTGATTTCTATTGGCACAAAATTATTATTAATAACTTTCCATTTCCTGTAGACTGTTGGGCTGTCTGAACAAACCGTCCGCAATAGCAATGCTTGAATTGCCGCTACTCGAATAGCATTCGAATTCTCCGATGTCTTATACTGGTTCACCGCTCGCACGACATAAGCATATCGCTGAGAAGGATCTGTTCCCGACACTGCTAGCGATGTTCCATAATGTACACGCCTTTCATAGCCCCGTAGATATGTTGAGTCGTTTACGTTAAAAACGTCCAATTCATAGTGATCTGCTTCTGGCACAGCCACCCAATTAGCGTTAAATGAAATAGGCCTGACAAACGTAGCTAATTTGGCAAGTGGCGTTTGCAATTCAGCACTATCGTCAGAAATTTCCCATAATTCACGGCCATAAACAGGATGGTTCGCGCTAAAAAGTAACTTATCGTGGAATGCTGCAAATGAGCCTGGAGCACTGGAAGCAGCGCCAGGTGCAATGCGAATTAAACTTACTGTGTCCGATCCCGAATCATAAACGAATAATTCTCTGCCTAAACCTCCAGAGTTTGCGCTGAAATAAAGCATGTTATCAAAAACGAAAAGCGATTTGGGATTACTGTCCCCGGTCCCATGATTAATATCTGCCACTTGACGTGCATTTCCAGTCGCTGGGTCGTATACAAAGAGTTCGGCTCCCTGTAACCCTGTTGCCTGGAAGTATAATTTATTGTTGTAAGAGTTAAAATTTTGAGGGGTACTGGAAGAGTCGGGATTGATATCGGCGGCTAGTGCGAAAGAATAAGTACTGGGATTTATAACATACAGTTCATTATCGTACGTCCCGTTATGGCCTGCATAATATAGTTTATCATCTAACGCAACTAGACTTGACGGCATTATATTGAATTCTTCTAAAATGACATTACTGTCATGGCTAACGGGATCATACATTAACAATGATCGTGCATGATAAGAATCGGTCGTATAAAAATACATTTTGTTGTCTAATATGGTAAGATTTTCCGGAACACGATCCCCATAATATTGTTCGATTACAAGCGTATTCGTTGCCGGGTCAAAAACGTGCAGCACATTCTGAGTTTCGTTCACATTATCGGCGTACGCAGAAAATAGGTACAGTTTATTGTTAAATTCTGTTAAATCACTTGGAGCCCCGGAAATTTGATATCCGCCGAAAGAATAACTGAGAAATCTTTCAAGCAATCGAATGGAATCTGAAGTTGGATCATATTCAAACAACGCGAACGGATCGGG
>JANNPM010000017.1:0-11018 GCA_031400145.1 Chryseolinea sp.
GTATTCCTTGTTGCAGCCACATCCCAGGGTTTTTGAGATCTTTTTCTTCATCATCAATGATCCGATCCATTGCACCGATGTAGCGCACCATCATGTTGTCGCACATGGCAAGGTCTTCGCGTTCAGCATCACCCGTTGAGATTTGATTGATGGTATTGATAATATACTCGTAGTTAGCAACCTGAAATCTTCCGAACGGTGCACTGTAGTGAGCACGACCATAAAACCCGAGTAGTCTTTGGGTTTTATCCATATGCGAGACAAGCCAATGGTAAAGCTGCCCATCAAGTTCTTGCCGCGATTGTTCAAAGCCTGAGAATTGGTTCCGTTGTAAATACGGTGTTATAAACTGAATGAACTTCTGTCTGAACTCGTTAACAAAGTTGTGATTACGAATCATTGAATTGGCAGACCGCCTGATCTTGATTAATCCGGTTACGAGAATAACCACAATGCCACCGATGAATAAGAAGTATTGCAACGTTACTGAGCTAGTTTTTCTCTTAGATCATTCTTGAGCAGGAAGGCATCGAGCAGTTCTTTGATGATCGCCTTTTTTTCCTTCGGCAGTTTAGCGATGCGCTTGAACTGTGTCATGAGTTCTTTATCACCAATGCCTTCGGCCATGTCATCCTGAGACCCTGACATTAAATAATCAGTAGTCACGTCCAACGCATCAGCAAGTTTAGAAAGAATGTCAGCTGAGGGCTGCGCACCTTTGTTCTCATAGCGGCCAATCTGCGTGTAATGCAGTTTTACTTTTTTAGCCAAGTTCGATTGAGATAACCCCTTCTTTGTGCGTGCTTCCTTTAGTCGCTCTGAAAAGCTCATAATATGCGTTTAACATCAAAAATCAATGAAAATGTACTGTATAGGCATCATTATATCAAATGTTATAATGCTTATACACACAAAATGATGCCTCAAGGCTTGATTGATATAAAGCGTATAAGTATCATTGTGAAGCGTAAACGCACAGGTGAAGATTTTTTGAAAAAAGTTGAAAATGGAGGCCCGAAAACTCGATATCAGCAATCCCGAACATATCCGCTACCAGCAGGGAGCTTTAGATATCATTATCCTGGGCGGTATCAGACTGGAAGGCCTGGACAGAATGCGCGTGACGATGAAAATCCAAGTCGAGCACTTATCGATCAGACATAACCTTGACTTGTACAATGACAACCAGGTGGAGAAGCTTGTGCGCAAAGTTGCTGACAAACTTGAGATCGGTACATCAGTGTCAACAGCAGCGCTCAATGATCTTACTGACTTGCTGGAAAAATACAGGCTTGCCGAGATCGAGAAACAGAATCTCAATGAAGACAAGCGCAAGATCATGAGTGCGGAAGAAACCAAGGAAGCGCAAAGCTACCTGAGTGCACCGAATCTGATGGAGCGAACAAAGGAAGACATTGGCAGAGCCGGAGTGATCGGAGAAGAAGACCACAGACTTTTAATGTACCTGATCTTTACGAGCAGAAAGCGAGAAGCACCATTACACATCGTAAGCCTTGGAAGTTCTGGCATTGGTAAAACACACTTGCAGGAAAAGGTAGGTGTATTGATACCGGAAGAAGATCGGATAGAAATCACAACGTTAAGTGAAAATGCATTTTACTACTTCGGCAAAAGACAATTGCAAAACAAACTGATCCTGATCGAAGACCTGGACGGAGCGGAAGACGTACTTTATCCATTGCGTGAGTTGCAGAGTAAAAAGCGAATCAGCAAAACGGTAGTTCATAAAAACACGAAAGGAGAAACACGCACAGTCCATCTGATAGTCGAAGGGCCGGTAAGTGTATCAGGTTGTATTTAGTACCACAAGAGAAAGTTTATATGAAGACAATGCGAACCGTTCGTTCCTGATCTACATCGATGAGAGTAAAGAGCAGGATGAAAAGATAATGGCGTATCAGCGCAAGTATAGTGCAGGGAAGATCGATACAACAGAGCAGCAGAAGATCATTAAGCAGTTCCAGAACATGCAGCGCGTATTGCATGCGATACAGGTTCCAATCCCTATGCAGAGCTTTTGAAAATACCGGATGAAGTCTTTAAACCGCGCAGGACAAATGCACATTACCTAGCGTTCATTGAACTGGTAACTTTTTATCATCAGTACCAGCGAGAGAAGAAATACGATCAGGACACAGGCGAAGAATACATCGAAACAACGGCAGAAGATATTGCAGAATCTAATAAGCTTTTAAAAGTGATACTGCTGAGAAAATCTGATCAGCTCACCGGAGCCTGCCGCAGTTACTTTGAAAATCTGAAACAGTGGCTTACAGCAGAGAACAGAACAACCTTTACGAATCGTGAAGCAAGGCAGGCGCTACGCATCAATGCAAGCAATCAGAAGCGTTATATGCTCGAGCTTACAGCAAACTATCACATCCGTGTTGCCAATGGCAAAAGAGCCAGAGGCTACGAATACGAGATCGTGAGCTATGAAGAATATGAGAAGCTGAAACAAGGCATTGAAACCGTTCTGGATGAAATCCTAGAAAGCCTCAAGCGGTTCAATGGTTCACCAGTGGTTCAAAAGCAAAATGAACCACTGAAGAAAAAGAAAGTCAGCAAGTTAGTGGAGTAGTTCACTCCGAATAGGAAACATCAACCGAGCAAATTTTACGACTATGAAACAGTTACAGCTGAGTAATGCATCATTGGTGCGATCCGTTCCAATGATCTTTATTTTTCCTTCCCTTGCGTTGATAAATCTTCATAGTCAGCCAGGTCATGCGGTAAGATGAATTGGCGGGAACCTCAGACAAATCGAAGTCTACTGAAAAGCTAATTTGAAGAAAGGGGTAGAAACGTTTTATGAGAAGAATTTGAAAACCTTATCCGTAAATTTAAGTCAAAGGAAAGCTGCGATTTACTGAAGTTCTGAGACTGTCACTTACAGGATTGCCATTTTTTAACCATGAATAAGTTGGGTTAGATGCCGTTGCGTAGAAACTTTTATTAGTTGTTGAGGAAATACAAATAGCGGATGGACCACTAACACTAATGCTAACTGTTCGACCTAGAACTTTAAGATTGAGAAATAGAAGTAAAGAAAGGGAAAGTAGAATTGTAAATTTCATATTTCACTCTTACTTAATTTTGTAATTATAATCATAAGTCTTCACAATACTTCGATTGTTATCCCTAACTAAACTTAATCTACCTAGTCCGTCATATTCATAAAAAGATCTTTGGTAGTTATTATCCGTCGTTGAAATTAATCCGATACCTGGATCAAAAGAATAAATAGTGAACTGCGCGCCTAAAGGATAAAATACGATATCATCAACCTGGCCTGTGAGATTAATAGAATAACTTGAAGTTGTAACAGTAATTGATTGTGTTTGAGGAGGCTGCCAAGATCCGGAAACTTTACTTTTGTAAGATAGAATATATTGGCCAGGGATTAAATTATCTATTGTCTTTGTGTATCCGGTTGTGCTACTTGACAGACCGGTGTTTGCATCGCCAATCGCGCTATTTCCTTCTCCAAGGTCTTCAAAACTAGTATGAAAAACTGATGAGTACCTAGCATTTGTAAATTCGGCAATTGGATATAGTTTATTATAGCCCCATATGTATGCTTTCTTTGTAACTCCATCAGATATTGTGTACTCCAATAAATTTCCGGTTTCGCTATCATACGAATTGAATTGAATGAGATCTTGAAAATTAGTAGTTTGGAAGGTAAAATTCCCTGAAACATCAATGTAGGATGGTGTATAGTCTACCTCATTCACAGAGGCTATTGATTTTAATTTAAACTTCTTTTCCAAATCATACCCATTTGGATAATATAAGTTTATCTCCGCATCGATCAATCTAGTTTCACCGTTTTTTAGTTCCCAAACCTGTTTCTCAACTATTGTGTTCTGAATATTTCTTGAACCCATCGCTTTAATACCTAATGAATAGCTGTCGGTAGTTATTCCTGTAGAATAGTCTGTTGGGTATTTATATTTCGTTTTTATTTTCCATGAGTTTGCAGGTGTCACAATGTCTTCGCGCAATGTGACAACCTCTTCCAAAAGCTCTCTATGAGTTGAACTATAAGTAAAATCCCTTGTGGTTTCTATCGTGCCATTTTCGTTAAAAGTTCTTTCGATTGAATAATTTGGTATGTAACCAAGGTTTCCATATCTTCTAATAAGTGACGAGCTATAAACATTAAGATTTGGTTTGTTTTCGTGATTCTCAATAATAGCGGCTTTGATTCCGCGTATCTCTACACCGGTTCCCAATGACTTATAGTCATTAAGAATTTCTTTAATTGGTGTCCAAGAAGAAGATGAAATATATTTATAATCAACTTGTCTGATTAAATATCCCCTTTTTGAATCATTGTCCTGCATAGGGGGCCCAAAAGGAGGAACTGCTAAATAAGTGTCTAAGTAGGTAGAGGTTCCATCCGTTTCCGACTTCCAAACTGACGTGTAAAAGTATTCCGTCTTTCCGTATTCGCCAAACTCCCCTCTTAATTCAGTAACTTTTCCGTACCCAACGTAACTTCCGTGTGTAGTCGCTAAAGTTGTGTTACTGTCAGTAGTTCTAACGAAAAGAGGAGTACGTACTTCATTAGGAAGAGTTGAAGTGGGATCATTTCTCCAGTTAGTTTTGAAATAAAAATACTTTGGATAAGTGCCATTTCGTCCCGTTGTTGTTCCTGTGTCGTCATTGTAGATGAATTTCCGAATAATTTTCGATCCGACACCACCATCATCAGAATCCGTTATTTTGAAAACTCTAAGCCCTCCCGCAAATTTATTAGGTGAATTTATTTCAGGTTCATATTCAATCGAAAGAGTAAATGATTGACCTGATCCAGCGTTCATTCCTTTCAACCTATATTGTCCATTAGGAAGAAAAAAGACAGTCTCTTCTAAAGTTCCACTTTGAAAAACATGTTCACCCGAGGTACCACTAACCCCTACCACTTTAACAATAGGACAATTGTCTTCTAAACTTGGTATACTGCTTGTTGAACAACCAATCGTTTTATACGTAACTTTAACATATAGGCCGGGTTGAAAATAACCCGCTATAGTGAAAGTACTAGATTCTGAATTAGGTGGACCTGAAATACTTAAATTGACTTTACTCGATGTTCTATTTGGCAGTCGATTGGAAACCACGTCATTAACTTCATATTCAAATTCCGAATACCCACCCGTAGGATAGACGATCTTACTTAATGTGCCCGCCTTTACAGTTTCAGAATTAGATCTTCTATTTGCACCTGGTAAATAGTCATAGTGAGATTCTTCATTAAAATAGTCAATGAATTCGGGAAAATCGTCTGTATTGCCACGTTTGTTGTAGTAACCCCAATAGTCAGTATCCTTGGAGTCCCTTGGAGGTAAAGCCTCTCCATGATATAAAAAAGAGTGAGGAGATTTTTCAATTCCATCTCTTCCAACTTCTCTAACTGAGCTGAGCTTTAGGCGTTTGCACAGGGTGGTGCCGCATCCAGATTCAAAATATTGGTCGTTCGAAAAATTATAGCTCTTTAGGAGATCACCTTTATAATTTTTAATAGTAAGGCCTGTTATGCGAAAGGCACTTGGTAAATCCAGCCGCCCTGACCTGCCAAAATCAATTAAACCGCCAGGAAATGTTATCTGACTTATGCCAGCCAAATATTTAATTTTTGTAAAAGTAGTACAACCAGAACCATAATTTCCGATACAGTTAAGGGAACTACCACCGCATCCATATTCTTCATCAAAAGTCATTGTGTGTTCATATGAGGATCTAATATCATAACTAACAACTGGTACAGCGAAATATGTTAGGCTTACAAAATTTAGAGAATGCATATCCTCAACTTTAGTAAGATACCAAGATGAGGTAAATTGTGGAATTTGGTCTTGCTGGGAAGGAATACCTCCACCATTTTCACAGACGGTAGTAATCTCGCTTCCCTCTGTCTGTCCAAAAGTATACTTAATGCCTTCTTCAGTTGTTACCTCCCAAAGACTACTCCCTTGATTACGAGGACCAACTCCAGGTTTAATTTTAAAGTTATGGTGTGGTATGCTATAACAATTTCCACTTTTTGAAAAAATTAACTGTCCAGAATATTTTCCAAAATTAAAATAGTATACATCTGGTTGAGCATCAAGTTGATTAGGTGGCCCTGCTACTTGTTTCATATAACTATCGGAGTTAGACATATCCGCACTTAAGACGTTATTAAAAAAACCAACGTCCGTTAAATCATCGGGTAATCCCATAATAGATCTAGTTATTACGCCACCAGAATTAAGTGTCCATCCAAGACCAACATTACTAGAGATATCCTCAACCTTGATCCCCCCTGCATGATATGATAATGATATCGGCAATAACACTTTTCCAGTCTTAATCTCATAAAGAGGAATATTGATATTGGGTACACCAGTATAATTGCTAACAGGAACTTCTCCGTACTTTCCGAAAGCGGCAGCGTCTGGAGATGGTGGTATCACTTGTGGTGGAACTTGCGCATATACAAAAAATGGTGATGCATATGTTATTGAAAATACAATGCAGCCTCTAAAAGACCTAAAGAAGAACTCAATTAAAAGTCTTAACTTATTCATAGAAGTTTAATTTGAAATATATTGATACGCTTTTCTTAACATCAAAAAAATAAAAGTTCCTATCGAAAAGCTTCGAATTACACCAAAATGAAATAAATTGTAACCTTCAATCCTTAAAAATTCCAATCAACTCAACAGCAAGTATCCTTATAACTTTCTCATATATCTCAATTATAGTATTTTCTTTATCGTAATCAAATCTAATAACCAAAACTTTTTTAGAATTTTAAAGCTCTTCAGTAATTTAAATAACAGGGGACATTTTTATTTTTACTTACAGCAAAAATGAACATCCAGTTGTCAATTTGTATGTTTGGTTAAGTTGATAGCTCATAGTAATTCTTCAGTCTGTGTAATTTCGCACGTTGAATATATGAATATATACAGAAAAGGTTTTAATGATTTGTTGTGGGGGGCACAACTTGCTGTTAATTTCAAGCTAACCAAAAAATTTTTTGTGGATTTAGGTGGAAGACTGTATATGAATCCAATTTATGCAGCGGAAGAACATGTCGCAGGTAGGGCTAGTGCACGGTCGCATTAATAAGTATACCCATGGTTGAGAGTGTAAAGATGTGAAAACACAATAAAATGAGGCATTTATCGGCATCAATTCAAAAAGGAGTATGTACGCTTATTTTTGCTACAATGCACTAGATTAATGACGTTGAAATTGGGATTAAAGTATGCTATATTTAATAAACGCTAAGAAATAAATTCTTCTTCGAAAATCGATCCAGAGTAGACCTATCATATATATGTTATAATAACCATTAAAAAATAGTTTGAACTCAACTGTTAAATACTTTTTTGCCCTGATTTTAGTACATCTCATGCTGAAATCTTTTGCCCAAGAATCTAAGGAAGGGAGTATTTGGTATTTTGATTATAATAAAGGTGTTGATTTTAAATTCACGCCGCCTAAATTTCTTCCTGATTTCAGATATTTCGTGTCAAGTCATCCTTCTACTATTTGCGATTCAAGTGGTAATTTACTGTTCTATACCAGTGGAGATTCTGCATGGAACAGAAATCATAAACCTATGCCCAACGGCTTTGGTTTCAACACTTCGAATACTCCAATCTATTCGACATCTGTTATTGTTCCGCACCCGGGCGATGCTCAGTTATACTACATATTTAATACAAATCAGGAGCGCAGTCAAGCCCAACAATTAGGTTTACACTATTCCGTCGTAGATATGTCTGCCGATGACGGAATGGGAGCCGTTATATTTAAAAAACTTAACTTTATGCCGATCGTATCCCCGCTAATGTCAGTCACGGTTCATGCCGATGATAAATCGTATTGGGTGATTACCCACGGTTGGGCAGATAATAAGTTTTATGCCGTTCATGTAACAGAATCAGGAGTTGATGAGCCAATTGTTTCCGCTATCGGTAATCACTATGGTAACCAAGATAATCTTTATGTACCAATGCAGATGAAAGTTTCGCCCGATGGTACAAAGATTGGTGTGGTTGTGCATGGAAGCAGTGCTGATTTATACGACTTCAACGCCAATAACGGATCAGTTTCAAATTTTCGCAGGTTGGAAGTGCTCTCTACAGGAGGTATCGAATTTTCTCCCAATTCTGAACTTTTGTATGTATCAGCATATTTTCCCAAAGGTAGAATTATAGGTGGCATATCTCAACTTGATGTCAGCAGTGGTTTGCTGGAGGAGATAAATGCTTCTCAAATTAGTGTGGGCAATAGTTGGCAGGGTGAACAAACAGGCGAACTGCAACTTGCTCCGAATGGCAAGATTTATGGGGGTAATATCTTGGTGGGTGGGCAAGGAGATCCGAATCCAAATGTAGTAAGTGACCCAAACATTAAAGGGTTGGGCTGTAATTTTGCGGATAACGGTCTCTTACTCCCACGAGGCAACATACAGCGCTTTCCACTTTCTGTTCAAAGTATTTTCCGTGAGTCTCCATCAGTACCCAGGGCAAAGGGTTGTAAAGGAATTCCGATACAGATTAGAGTTACCAGTTTAGGTTACGCAGATTCACTTCAATGGGATTTTGGTGATGGCTTCCAGAATAGCTTCCCTTATGCAAGCGGGAAAATTGTAAACCATGTTTATGCTCAAACAGGTGAGTATACTGTAAAGGTTAAGAAATATATAGGTAATCTTTCAAGGGAGATAATTTCCAAAGTAAGCATTATTGAAAGGCCCTTGGTAAATCTTGGGGAGGATACCATTCTTTGCCGGTCGGACGAACTCTTATTGGATGCAGGGAATAGTGGTGCAAATTTTAAATGGTCAACGGGGGAAACAACTCAACAGATACAGGTGTCTGATGAAAATCAATACAATGTTGTTGTTGACAACGGAGTATGTCAAACCTCGGATGTGATATCCGTTGTGGTTTATGACTACCCAATTGTTGAACTTGGCTTGGATAAGGTCATTTGTGACAATGATTCTATAACGCTGACGGTTCCTTTTGATGAGCACTTTAAATATCAATGGACTTCAGGATCAACTTTACCAGAGATTTCAATAAGAGAAAGCGGTCTCTATGAGCTATCAGTGAGCCGCGGCCGTTGCGTGGCAAAAGACGAAGTAAATGTTCAATTTGGCCAAATAATTTTTAGTTTATCCGGAACAGAAATTGAAGTTCAATTTGGCGAAGAACTGAATTTAGAAGCAATAGGAACAAATATTGAAGAGTGGGCATGGAATTTTGGAGATGGTCTTTCTGAAGAAACAACTTTACCTTCTGTAAAGCATGATTATTTAAAATCAGGAGATTATAAAGGCCAGGTTATTGTCAGCAACCAATATGGGTGTTCAGCAAGTTCTTTCTTTCATGTGGTTGTTCCGGAACATCTCTTTATATCCAATGTTTTAACTGCCAATAATGACAATATAAATGACTTTTTTGAAATTGAATATAATGGACATAAGCAAACTATGCTTTTGATTTTCGATCGCTGGGGAAAAATGATATTCTCCAGCCAATCACTACAAAACAAATGGTCTGCTGAGGGAAGCGACGCCGGTATCTATTTCTACCAGTTAAAAATGGGTCAATTGAGCCATAAAGGATGGATACAAGTAATAAAATAGCTTAGAAAATGGAACTCATTTTCCAACGACTGTTAACTTTGAAACGAAAGGCGGCATAGGCGAATTCATGACTTCTACCCATTTGTTGGGCGCAAACATCGGACAACAGGACAAGAGCTTACAACTAAACGTGAGTTTTTAGTGTCTAAAACAATGGGACAAAAAGACACAACATGAGAAACTTATTGACATTAACGCTACTACTTCAACTGACAATATCTTCCTGCGAAAAGGAAGATAGCGTATCATTAGAAATAAAAGGAAAATGGAATTGGAGATCTATCTGTGGCGGTGTCACCGGACAATGTGGATACTCAAGCCAGGATAACATTAAGACGGTGGAGATAACTGAATCAAGACTAATAGAAAAGGTAAACGGCCTGACAACGTTAGACACAGAGTATACAATTATAAACAAATCAACGGACGGTTCTATCTCATACGAGATAGCGCTTAACAGTGGACAAAATTGGAGTTTTAATTTAAGGACAACTGAAACTTTAATGATTGTAAAAGGTGATTTTTGGGACACCTATGAACGAACGACAAAGCCAGAAGTTGTTGCCGCTGAAGCGGCTATTTGAAACAGTTTAAAGAAGCCTCTAAGCTTAACGTTCCCGATGATGTGCAGTCAGTTCATTCGTACCTGGTTAATGCACTCTAAGACCAGTATATATTATACAAGGCGACGTGAGCACACGCAGTGATTCAACACCAATCCTTATTTTTTATCTAAAAAAGCTTCCGCATCTCCTCGATTTCCTGGGCCTGCCTTCATCTTCCTCAGATCAGTAAGAAGCGTAAACTCTTTTCGGGTAGAAAGCAAAATTTTCCCGAGATCTTGCAAGTATCCGGAGGCTTCTTCTTTTGTCTCCAGAATCCTTTAATGGTAAATATAGCGGCGATTGATCTGGGGATTGTAGCTCGGAAATTTCCACCCATGCCGGGCGATTTTTTCTGATGCATCCATCGTGGATGCCAGCCAACTGATGAGGGCCAGAACTGTTCAATTCTCCTTGAGCGGCAGGCGGAACTCCCCCACAGTGGCGGGGGTTTTGTCGGTGGTTTTTACCTGCAGGACTGCCATCCGTGACCGACCGGAGGGAACCGGCTCTCCCAGCCAGTAGTGTACTTTTGTGTGCCACTTCGCGCCCGTCTTGTGGAGCTGCACCACATCGTCGGTGCTTACCGCACCGTATTTTTTGTGCAGCACAGTGTTTTCATAGGTGTAGGCCACCGGGCCGCGGGGGAGCTGGTAGCCGTCTACCACCACCGTCCAGGCCCCGGGGGCGGGATTGTTTACCGCTATCTGCTCCTGTCCGGCATAGGTAGCGCC
>JANNPM010000039.1:0-6434 GCA_031400145.1 Chryseolinea sp.
CGTCCAGCTATGTCAAAGATATAATGGAGCAGGCGAAGCTTACGGCGACCAAAGAGGCCAAAAAGATTGTGGTCGAAACTATTCAGCGCACCGCCACGGAGCATGCCATTGAAAACTGTGTTTCCATTTTTAACATTGAAAGCGACGACATCAAGGGGAAGGTTATCGGCCGTGAAGGACGAAATATACGCGCACTTGAGGCAGCTACAGGCGTAGAGATCATTGTTGATGACACACCGGAAGCAATCATAATATCCGGCTTTGATCCGGTCCGCCGCGAAATCGCCAGACTCTCGTTACATCGTCTGGTGCAGGACGGCAGGATACACCCCGCCCGAATTGAAGAGATAGTGGCCAAGACAAGCAAGAACATAGAGGATGAGATTGTAGAAATCGGTGAACGCACCGTTATTGATCTGGGTATTCACGGCCTGCATCCGGAACTGGTGAGAATGGTCGGACGAATGCGATTCCGTTCGTCGTATGGCCAGAATCTGTTACAGCATTCACGTGAAGTTGCCAATCTTTGCGCGATAATGGCGGCTGAACTGGGACTAAATGTAAAGCAGGCGAAGCGGGCAGGACTGCTGCATGATATCGGAAAGGTATGGCCGGAAGAGCTGGAAAAGCCTCACGCCATTGTCGGGATGGAATTAGCACAAAAGTATAAAGAACATCCAGCCATCTGTAATGCCATTGGCGCTCACCACGATGAGATTGAGATGACCAATATCATCTCCCCCATCGTTCAATCCTGCGACGCCATAAGCGGCGCTCGCCCGGGCGCGCGTCGCGAAGTGATGGAACAGTATATTAAGCGGTTAAAGGAACTTGAACAACTCGGGCTGAGCTTCGAAGGGGTAGACAAGTGTTATGCAATTCAGGCAGGCCGGGAGTTGCGCGTTATTGTTGATGCTGAAAAAGCTAGCGATGAACGCGCCGGTCAGCTCAGCTTTGACATTTCACAAAAAATAGAACGCGACATGCAGTATCCCGGACAGGTGAAGGTTACCGTCATCCGCGAGATGCGAAGTGTCGCCTACGCGAAGTAGCCGCGTTGCACCAGCCTGAAATGCCCGAGTGTTCCTATGAGATGCCTCTTTTTATGTATCCCGCTATTTCTGGTTTCTGAGGGTTTTTCTCAGATTTCAACCGTTGATACAGCATTTGTCAAGGCTGCACGCCGGTATAAAATATCGCTTTTCGAAAAGGATATCAAGGAACAATCCAGATTATACAACGGTACAGAACATCTGGATTACCTCTCACATCATGGCGAGCACCCATACTATGGTATTGACGATTGGTCTTTCGGTGACGTTGTGTATGATGACGAGCTTTACCACCACGTTCCCTTATTCTATGACCTGCGCCTGGACCGGATAGTCACGGAGCATCCCTTGAGTGGCTCGAAGATAGAACTCATCTCCAAAAAGGTTTCGGGTTTCAGCATCAATGGCCATCAATTTGTGCGGCTGATGCAGGATGAGGGAAAGGTAATCGGTGAAGCATTTTATGAGCAGTTGTACCACGGCAAGACAAGTGTTTATGCACGTCGTGAAAAGTTCCTCCACGAGAAAGTTGAATTTAAGGAGATAGTCGCTTCCTTTGAAGAGAAAACCAGGATTTACATTTATAAAGATGGCATTTATCACCATGTTAAATCGAAAGGTTCGGTGTTAGATGTATTTCGAGACCATCAGCAGGAGATGAAGGCTCTTTTAAAGAAAAAAAACATCAGGTTCAAGACCAGCAGGGAAATTGCAATTGCGGGAATGGCGGAAGGATATGATGCATTAACCAAATGATATGTTCAAACTTTACCGTACTTGTTTCACATGCATGCTGCTGTTTTTGTCGCTGACGATACACAGCATTGCACAGCAATCAAATACAATTTCTGTCTCGTACAATAGTTCCTCGTTTGAGCAGGTGGTCAGTGACCTGGAAGAAAAAACGGGTCATCGTTTTTATTACGATCGTTCGCATACCGACAGTCTGGAGATCAGCCTCTCAACGCAACATAAGGACCTCGGTTTTGTACTTGAGCAGATGTTCTCAGGCACAGACATGCATTACGCTATTGACAACCACAAAAATATTTTTATTACCAGGGGTCGCGAAATCATGTCCAACCTTCCTTTGGATTTTTTTGGAAACAACACCCAGCACAAGGACGATGTAACCGCCGCATTCGACTACTCTGCTTATGAAAAAAGAGAGAAACAAAAGAAGCTTGTTGAATCCAGGCTCTATAATATCGGGCAAAAAACGACCAGCCTGCTGGGGAACGCTACCCTTGCGGGGAACATAAAAGACGCCACCACGGGCGAAGCCGTTATCGGCGCAGCAGTGTTTATCGAAAAGCCGCTGATTGGCGTGGCTACTGACCAATTCGGATTTTATTCCATTACTGTTCCCAAGGGCCGTTATGAATTGAAGATCAAGAGCATTGGAATGAAATCCACACAGCGTCAGATCATGGTATACGCGGATGGGAAACTTGAGATAGAATTAGAACAAGAGGTCACGCCTTTAAAGGAAGTAGTTATTCAGTCAGATAAGGACGTTCGTGTTATGGGTCTTCAAATGGGCATGGAGCGCCTGGACATCAAGACAATGAAGAACATGCCGCTGGCACTGGGTGAAACAGACATCATGAAAGTGGTGCTCACCTTACCGGGCGTGCAAACGGTGGGCGAAGGAACGGTGGGTATAAATGTGCGCGGAGGCGCGTCGAACCAGAATCTTATCCTCTTCAATGACGCAGTAGTTTATAACCCGTCGCATCTATTCGGATTCTTTTCGACTTTTAATCCCGATGTGTTAAAGAATGTCGAGCTGTACAAAAGTGGCATCACTGCTGACTATGGTGGCAGACTTTCTGCGGTACTGGACGTAACTTCGCGAGAAGGCAACCTCAAGAAATTCTCGGCGTCAGGCGGATTAAGTCCGATTACGGGTCGCATCACCGTTGAAGGGCCAATAATCAAGGAGAGGACATCATTTCTGTTTGGCGCCAGGTCGACCTATTCCAACTGGATCATGCGCAGGCTTGACGACGAGCGGCTTCAGGATAGCAGGGCATCATTTTACGACCTTAACCTGAATATCAGCCACAAGATCAATGACAAGAACAACCTTTATCTGTCGGGTTACATGAGCCACGACAACTTCAAACTCGCGGCAGATACGTCGTATCGCTATAGCGACAAGAATGGTTCCATAAAATGGAAGCACATATTCAACAATCGGCTTTACAGCGTGCTGACGGGCGGCTTTAGCAGATATGATTATTCCGTTGAAAGCACTGCTAATCCTGTAAACGCCTTTATTTTGACATTTTATATTCAGCAAATAAATGGCAAGCTTGACTTCAACTATTACCTCAATGCAAAAAATACTATCACCGCTGGCCTAAGCGCAGTACGATATAAAATTTCACCAGGCACATTTCAACCTAAAGGTGAAGAGTCGTTGATCGCTGCAGATGTGCTGGAGCACGAGCAAGGCCAGGAAAGCGCCGTCTACATTGGTGACAACTTTGAATTCTCTCCAAAGCTGTCGGTCTACGCAGGTATTCGCTATTCATTTTACCAAAACCTGGGCCCACGGAATGTGTACATTTATCCGGCAAGCGGATCGAAAGAAGCGTCCAACATCCAGGATACGGTCCGTTATGGGGCGGGCAAAGCCATCGCCACCTATCACGGAGCCGAGCCGAGGCTTTCTGTTCGATACGCCCTCACAGAGCATGCATCGGTAAAATTTAGTTATAACCGTATGCGACAGTACGTACAAATGCTTTCAAATACGACGGCGATCACGCCGACAGACATCTGGAAGCTAAGTGACCGTTATATCAGACCGCAAGTGGGAGATCAGGTCTCGTTGGGATTTTATAAGACAATGCGCAATAGTACAATAGACATATCTCTGGAAGGCTATTACAAAACTATGGAGAATTTAGTTGATTTTAAGAACGGGGCGCGCTTGCTGTTGAATCATCATATTGAAACGGATGTTGTTAACGCGAAGGGCAAGGCCTATGGTGCTGAATTCATGATAAAGAAGTCCACCGGCAAACTGAACGGCTGGATGAGCTACACTTATTCAAGAACCTTCCTGCAGGCGAAAAGCGAAAATTCATCTGAAACTGTAAACCAGGGAAAATATTATCCCAGCAGTTACGACAAGCCACACGCTGTAAATCTGATCGGTAACTATAAGTTCAGCCGGCGCTTTAATTTATCGATAAACATGACCTATAGCACAGGTCGGCCAATAACCCTTCCGTTAGCGCAGTTCGAGCTCGGGGGAAGCAGCCGGTTGTATTATTCCGATCGGAACCGATATCGCATTCCTGACTATTTTCGCACCGACGTTTCTATTAACGTAGAAGGAAATCACAAAGTCAAGAAGCTGGCGCACAGCTCATGGACCTTTGCTGTATATAATTTGACTGGAAGGCAAAACGCATACTCTGTATTCTTCCGTTCCGAGAACGGTGAGGTTAACGGATACAAGCTTTCAATCTTTGCCCAACCTGTTCCAACCGTCACCTATAATTTTCGCTTTTAGACATGAGCAGGCCTGATCACTCTATATCCCTTTTTTTGGCGCTCGTTATCATGTGCGGATGTGTTGAGTCGTATTATCCGGATGAGATCAGCAGCGCCGCTAGGGTGCTTGTTGTAGAGGGGCATATTAACACCACCGATAATACCGCCACGGTGTTGCTATCGTACTCAACCGATTTGAACTCAACCGATCTGCAAGCGCCGGAAGAGGCTGCCGCTGTAAAAATTGAGCGGGAAGACGCTACCCAATATACGCTTTCCGAAACAACTGCGGGAACGTATCAACTGGAGGGTATGAACTTCGACCTCGCTGCAAAATACAGACTGCTTGTGACGACAAAGGAAGGGAAATCTTTTACATCAGACTTGATCGAACTCACCGCTACTCCCCCCATCGACAGCATCACCTGGAAGGCTGAGGAAAACGGCATCCGTTTGTATGGGAACACACATGATCCTGAAAAGGCCTCAAAGTATTATATGTGGAAGTATGAGGAGACGTGGGAACACACTGCGTCGCTGGTGTCCAGATACAAGCTCATTGATGGCGTGGTATTTCCCCGGGAGCAGGAAGACATGCTCTACCAGTGCTGGACTTCACAAAAATCTACACAGATACTGGTGGGTAATACGGAAAGACTTTCCTCTGAAGTGATCTCTGATTTTCCATTAACGTTCATAACGGGCGGAACAATCAGGATATCCCGTCGATACAGTATCATCGTGCAACAACAGTCTTTAACTAAAGAAGCGTACGAATTCTGGTCACAGCTGCAAACGCTCTCGGAGGGCCTGGGTGGCCTGTTCGATTCTCAACCGTATCAATTGGCGGGCAATATTCATAGTAACGACAACAATGAAACAGTATTGGGGTATTTCAGCGGCGGCGCAACCACAGAACAACGAATCTTCATCAATTACCAGGACCTGCCGGGCTATTTGGCCGGGATGCGTGAGCCCGCCATTTGTGACGAGGACGACATCCAGAGTATAGACTTGGAGGACCTGCCGTCGGCGCCTAACTCGCTCTTGCTGATTGACCCGATAAGTAGCCCGGCGGGCTCGCCAATAATTGGATATACCTGGGCAGAAACCTACTGCCTGGATTGCAGGACGCAAGGTGGAGGGCTGGTCAAGCCGGACTTTTGGTAGCGTTAATAGTGTAAACATCATGTAATTCTTTATAAAGTGAGTACAGGGACAAAGCATTTTCTATGATCAGAATAGCAACCTTGCTATCAATCTTCACTGGCGCGGTTTGCACCAACGCGTTTGCACAACAGGCCGCGCTCGATACCTTGCTGAGAAAATTTGACGTCTATCGCATTTCGTCCTCTTCAGAAAAGATCTATCTGCACCTTGATCGAAACACATACCTGACCGGAGAAACAATATGGTTTAAACTTTACATCGTCGATGCAGCAACACACGAGCCGGTTGACCTCAGTAAGGTAGCTTATATTGAAATTATAGATACCGCTAAACGGCCTCTGCTTCAGACAAAAATTTCATTGCAGAACGGAGTTGGCAACGGGTCGCTATTCATTCCTGCGTCGGTAAGTAGTGGATGCTACATCATTAGGTCATATACCAGCTGGATGAAAAACTTCAGCCCCGATTTTTACAGCCACAAGAACATCACGGTCATCAATACGTTTCAAAAACTTGAACTCGATAAAAAGTCGCCGGTCGTGGTAAAGCCGGTACTGAAGTTCTTTCCCGAAGGCGGAAATATGGTTACCGGATTAAAATCAAAGGTGGCATTTCAAGTCACAGATGTACCGGAAGGCGTCACAAGTCTGCGCGGGCACGTGATCAATAGTAAAAGAGATACTATTGCCTCATTTATACCTG